>JBASTK010000076.1:0-12632 GCA_049274855.1 Candidatus Sungiibacteriota bacterium
ATACTTTCCCCATGTAAGTCTTACATACGGTGGTTTCTCACCAGAAACCGTTGCTGTTCTTCAACAGCAACTTGCAGAACGGCACAACTTAACAATGGGAAAGAAATTCCTCGTTCAGGGTGTCGAATTATGGCGCACTGAAGGAGAGGTTAAAGACTGGTATAAAGTTTCTTCTTTTCCCTTCAGACATTAAAGTCATGGGAGAAAAAAATAAAAAGACCGCGGCAACATTGCCAGCGGTCTTTCTTTTTCGATCACACATGAAGAACACCGAACTTTCTGAAGTTTCAAAGTCATTTTTACGCCTTAAATAAGCCAAAATAATTATTCAACAATGCTATCGCAATGCGCCGGAGGATTTCAGGGCATCAAAATATGCTTTGGTTATCATTCCTTTATACAGCGGGTCAATGTGATCTTCGCTATCCCCCATGTATCTGCTCTCATAATGAAATATCTTATCTATATACTTAATACTCGTGGCGCTTTTCAGAATCGCGTCTATCCGCCTGATGGCAGCCGTTGAATTATTGAACATAATTTCGTGGATTGGGCCGTGCATATAAATACAGTTGATACTCTTTTCTCCGCACAATGCATCCAAAGCAAAAAACATCTCAGTGTTTTTTATTGTTTCTTTCAGGCGTGCATCCGGTCCGATTATTTTCCGACCGTTGGAAAACCTTTCCTGTCCCTGCGGGATATAATCATATTTCTCATCTATAGCAATAGACGGCTCTTTGCCTCGCAACACGGATAAGGCAATATGCGCGGCTTTTTTCAGATTCATAGTGTATCCAAGATACGACCCGATGCGCCAGGGAAAAATCCAATAATAACGCTCGGGGAAATTAACATAGCGCATGGTGTCAAAATATCCTTCTTGGGAAAGCGGTCTCTGCCAAATATCCAGCGTATGAATGATAATGATATTTTTGAGATGCGGAGCGTTCTGATGCAGATACTTTATGAGATTATAATCGCCGATAAATCCAAAACTTCCGGTCAACGCCAAGTTTAGCGTCAATTGCCCGGAAAGTTCTGAGAAAAGATCGGCGTCTATGGCGTTGCCGGCCGCGCTGTCACCCAAAATCACCGTCTCCACGCGATCAAGATTTTTGTTTAATTTGTCCATCTGGTAATGCCGCAAAACATCCAGATCGGTAAAAGGAAAATCAGCGGTATTGATGAGATAAGCGGCACAAAGAATAAGTAAAACCGCGAAGACAAAGCCCGCAGTAAACCTATTCCCATTGAGACCCCATCTCAAAACTGCCATGCCGCTTAAAATCTAAAATAGATAAACTCCGAATAATTGCCCAGGTTGTAGAGCGACACCATGAACAAAACAAAAACCGCCGCCAGATAATAAAAATTGGGCTTAAATTTTTGGGCAAGCTCATGAGTGTTTTTGGTGAGTACAACGACCAGCAAAAATACCGCTATCCATAGCGCAGTCATGCCGGGCCAGACAAAGAACTCAATACCGTTTAATCCCGCCATCCCCCTCACAATCCTCACCGCATCAGACAAGGTGTTTGCCCGGAAGAAAATCCAGGCGGCATTGATAAAATTGAAAGTCAGAAACCATGCCCAAAATCTCGGCATCGCCATTCCCAATTTTTTCCAACAGCGAAAAATCACCATAGCCGCCCCGTGCATTGCCCCCCAGATAAAAAATGTCCACCCCGCGCCATGCCAAATGCCGCCGATAAGAAAGACCAAAAATAAATTGGCGCACATCCTCAAGAAACCGCTCCTATTCCCTCCCAAAGGCACATAAAGATAATTCTTCCAAAACCTGCTCAATGTCATATGCCATCTTTTCCAGAAGTCCTGAATATCCAGCGCTTTGTAGGGCGAGTTGAAGTTCAAAGGCAGGGTAATGTTAAACATACGAGCGGCTCCGATTGCCATATCAGTATAGCCGCTGAAATCAAAATAAAGCTGGAAGGTGTACGAAAGAGAAGTCGCCCAAGCGGCAAAAAATCCAATAGGAGTAGATGACGCATCAAACCCGCTGGTGGCCCAAACGGCAAAGGTATCGGCGATAACGACTTTTTTGAAAAGACCGGCCGCAAAAAAGAAAATGCCGACTGCTATGTTATCAAAATTGATCGCCAGATTCTTTTTGGTTTCAAATTGCGCCATCATTTCTTTGTGATGGACGATGGGGCCGGCAATCAGCTGGGGGAAAAAAGTGACAAAAAGCGCATAATTTGTAAAATTATATTCTTTTGTCTCTCCATAATAGGAATCCACGAGATAGGCAATTTCCTGAAAAGTAAAGAAGCTGATGCCGAGCGGCAGAAGGATATGCAATAAGGGGACATTTGAATTAAAAATAAAATTTATATTCTCAATGAAAAAATCAGCATACTTAAAATAGAATAAAGACGCTGTATTGACGGCGATGCCGCCAAGAAGCAGGAACCTCCTGCTAATCCCATTGATTGCTTCTTTTTCATGATGCTTGGCAAGCAAATTGCCAAGCCAATAGTTAAAAACCATTGATAAAAGTATCAACCGGAAAAGATGTACGAGATTTGAATGCGAATAAAATCCTATGGAAGCAATGAGAAGAAAAAGACGCGCTGATATTTTAAACCCAAGCTTATTTAAAGTAAAATAGCCGACTAAAACCCCGGGCAAAAAGACAAAAATATATAAGAGGGAATTAAAAAGCATAGCGGCAATGAAATAATCCAATGGCCTTATCAATAAAAAACAAATGTGCGGCTATAGCACCCGCGGAGTCGGCACAGGAATGATAAACTTGCCGCCTGTTGATGAAAACCATTCTAATTTTTTCATAATGGGGTCTGCGAAATTCCATGCCAAAATCAAAATGTAATCGGGTTTCTTCTCTTCTAATTTTTTCCCCGATACGACCGGAATATGCGTACCCGGCGTATATAATCCCTGCTTCCATTCGCTGTCGTCCGCGATATAATCCAATGTTTCCGCCCCGATGCCAAAATAATTAAGAAGCGTATTGCCTTTTGCCGGCGCGCCGTAGCCCGCGATAGTTTTGCCTTCCGCTTTTATCTGTTTGAGAAGTGCTGTCAGCTGTATTTTATTCTGCTCTACTCTCTGAGCAAAATCCTCATACACCGCCAGAGTATGGAGCCCTGCCGCGCGTTCATCATGCAAAAATCTATTTACCCCATCGCTCACCGCGTGATTCGCATTTTTGTGCGCCGCAAAAACACGCAAAGACCCGCCATGGCTCTCGGTTTTCTCTACATCAATAATTTTCATGCCCAGACGCTCCAAAAGTATGTTCAAAGATGAGACGGAAAAGTATGATAAGTGCTCGTGATATACCGTGTCAAAAAGATTTTGCTCCAGAAAATCAACAAGATACGGCGCCTCTATAATAAAAACGCCTTCCGTCTCAAGCAAAATCTTGACGCCTTCCCCGATAGCATCCAGATCATTGATGTGCGCGAATACATTGGTTGCGGTGATAATAGCGGCCTGTCCGCGGCGCGCCCCGATGTCTCGTGCCATATCCGGCGTAAAAAAATGCGGCAGAGTTTCAATGCCCGCCGCGCTCGCCGCGGCGGCGATCTGCTCCGCCGGATCCACGCCGAGTACCCGTATGCCGATCGCCTGAAACGGCCGCAGGAGTATGCCGTCATTGGATCCGATGTCTATGACAAACGACTGACTCCCGAGGCGGAAACGACGCACCACTGCCTCGGCAAATAACCTGAAATGGCTGACAAAAGTCGGAGAGGTGGATGACACATAGACATAATTTTTGAAAAGCAATTCAGGCGAGACAATATCACGCAATTGCACAAGTGCGCAATCACGGCAAAAATACACATCCAGCGGAAACGCAAGTTCCGATTTCTTGCTATCTTCCTGCCGAAGAAAAGCATTTGCCGGCGGCTGGACACCGAGGGACAGGATACATTCAAACACCGTGCCTTTGCACCCGCGGCAGTACTCGTTACGCGTCATCAATGTAATCTCTTGCATCATGGTTTTACAAGCTCAATCCGTACCGTATCCGCTTCATAATCCTCCTGACTGCGCGACTCGGTCGCCATGGCAAGAAACACCGTCGGCTCAAGAAAGCGCATCGCGTGGATCATCTGGGGCGGCGTAAACACCATATCGCCCGCGGACAACACCGCGGTCTGGGTGTCGCCACCCCCCACCGGCTTCTCGGAGTATTCCATCTTGCCAGACAACAAATACGCATAATGCGAATCTTTTTTGTGATAATGATTAGCACGCACCGCACCCGCCTGCGAGGTAATGAGCAGGATACTTTTAATCGCAGTGCCATTGTCCAAAATTTTGGTAATGGCCCCGCGCACATCCATAAATTCCGGCGTGATGTTTTTAGTCAAAATCATACTACAAAATTATGAATGCTTTACGAATAAAGTATAACAATTTTCTGCTCCTCTGTCGCTATTGACAAAGATGTGCTTCATATGGTAAGTAAAAGTATGGTCAAAGCACGGCACCTTAAAAACTATACTCTGCAAAGAAAGCGAGGCGGCAGGTGATTATTGAGCGGCTTGTTGAGTGGAGAAAAACAGAAGACAGCATAGGAGTCATAAATGCGCATCCACCGGATCTTATTGTCCCAATATCCTATGGAACGATAAATCCGGAGCATCTCGCCCGCGGGACAGAACAAACTCTCCGGGGAGGACTCTGGTTGATGCAACGCTTTCCAGACGCCAAGATGGTTTTCAGCAGTTGTTCATACCTGTTTAAAGACGCAGGTTTTCACGAGGATGCTCTCCGGTGGAAAATGGTAAAAGATGCCAATTTGATACATCGCGTGTTCCGCGCGCGACACATGATCAATTCTATTGACGAAGCAGATGCCGTCTCCTTGGCGGCAGAGAGATGGGAGATAACTACCAAACACATCCTGATCGTCACATGCCCCATGCATTCGCGCAGAGATCAACTGATATACGGACACCGGTTTCCGAAATCAAAAATAATGATCTCTTGTATGGTCGGGGGGGAAGAATTCCAGCCGGATCATCCGGTACTGATGCAGAGAACCGCGTGGCAATGGTTCTTTGTGAACGAAACACTACTCAAGGCCATGCAGGTCTTGGGTCCGGACGCGCTTAAAAGGTGTCACCATTGGACATCTACAAAATAATGGTCCCGCATCATCCCGCCGAAGCGATTCGGCGGGTTTTTTTTATCGCGATTTTTAATGTCCCTTGCACCGATAAATGAATCACTTCATCTGCCGCATAATCTCGTCAAGTATTTTTGCAACGCGCAACCCGTGCGCAATGCCGCTGATGGGCTCCGCGCCAGTTTGCGCGCAAGAAATAAAATGCTCCAGCTGATTGCGCAGGGGTTCAACCCCTGTAATCGTAGGTATAATAACCTCATTTTCGGAATATTCCATAAATCGGGAGGACGATCCTTCAGCAAGCAGGGCGGCACTATCGTAATGTTGGGACGCTGTCCCGCGGGCACCGTGCTGAACAATTTCGGGCAACTTCGGCAGCGAGGCAGGCGAATACGGATGCAAGAAAAACTTCAGTTTCTCTTCGCGGCGGTCGTCAAACACCGCCATGCCTTGATCCCCGGCAATTGTCATCCTGCGGATTTTTTCCGGCGCAAACCACGAAACCGCGATTACCGCAGTAAGACCGCTTTCAAATAATATCTCTGCCGCAGCAAAATCCTCTCTGCCCGATTGCAAAAAATCAACGCTACCACCGCGAACATCTGTAATCTTCCCCGGGGAAAAAAGATGATCCAAAAGAGAAAGCTCATGCACTGCCATCTCGGCAAAACATCCGATGCCTGACCTCATGGGTCCAAAAGAGAAATGCTCGGCAAAAATATATTTTATCCCGCCCAGCAGTCCCTCATCCAATTTCTTTTTCAAATGCCGGATATGGTCATTATACACATACTGATGCCCCACCATAAATGTCTTGCCACTTTTTTCTACCGCATCGCGTATCATCTCCGCCTCCTCCCTGTTCATCGCCATTGGTTTTTCCACCAGCACATGCTTGCCTGCCCCCAATGCCCGCACGACAAGCTCGCAGTGGGATGCGGCGGGGGTTGCAATCACCACGCAATCAATTTCCGAATCGGAAAAAACATCCTCCGCTTCGGCGTATTGCCGAACCGACGGCGGCAACATGAGTATATTTTTTTTAATCGTTTCCAAAGAACGATCCGCGACCGCCCGCAATACCGCACCCGGCATATCTTGCAAGAGCCGCATGTAGTGCTTACCGAAGTATCCCGCGCCAATGAGGCCAAATGCAAGAGTTTTTTTCATACATTTTCTTAGACAAACAATCGGCATCAGCCGAATCTCAACGACGAACGCAAATGCCGCATAAACAACGCGAAATGCGCCCGATCATCCTCCTCAATCACGGCCAATGATCTAAAAGCAAAACTTCCAATAATGCCTTCTTTTTTCAAATACCGATAACGAAGCGCGCTATTTATAGCAGTCGTTAAAACCTCCGCTACGCCAAGACCAAGAATCCCAACCATCGGAACCAAAACAACGAATAAAACGCACCACAATGCATTCTGGACAATGGTTTGTCCGAACAAAAACTTCTGACGCCGGAACGCAACCAAGAAAAAAGTCATCGGCTTCACAAACGCGAATATCGGAACAATGATGAGCATTGTATAAAACAGCGGGAGAGAGCTCACAAACTTCGGGAACAAAAACCATACGGCAAGAGGCGTACCCACAGCCGCGCCGCCACAAATAATAAGCGCAAACCAGACATAATACTTGGTGCCAAAACGGTAAAAACGCGCGAGCGCCGCCGGATCCCTGACCCTACGGGGAATCAGCGCTCCCGGAGTGCGCGTCGGCACAAAATCCTTCAATGCGGAAATAAACATATTGGCAATGCCAAATATACCCACCGCCTCGGTGCTCAAAAACAATTTAATCAGCCACGGTCTTATCTTCCCCGTAAAATCATTGAGTACGGACCTCGGTATCTCCCACTTGCCATAGGATTGAATGATGCGGATGCCAAGGAACGACTGATATGCCTTCACGCGCCGCCATGGGGCAAAACTGCTGACGGTAGCCGGAAGGAGCAGGAGTGTAACCCCGACGGCGCCCGCAATCTGGGATAAAAAAATCTCACGGATGCCAAGATGCGAGAAAAAATAAAAGAAGCTCAATGTCAGGAATTGCAATAATTTCTGCACAGTAGCGCGCGGCGCCAAAATCTTGAACTGCAAACGGAGCTTCAAAAGAAGCGTCATGAGTGCTACCGCGGCATCCGCAAGAAAAAGAAATGAGAGTATCCCTATCCAGCCCGCTATCTCGCTTCCGTAGCGTGAGGAAAACAGGGGTACTGCAAAAAAAAGCGCGGCGCATGGGATTCCCGCCATCACGAGGCGAAAAAACGCATATTCAAAAAAAAGCCGCTTTGCCCGATCTTCTTTCCCCTCGCCGATGAAACGCGCAATGTCATTGCTCGCGACCTCGCCGAATACATCATGAAAAAAATCCGACAGAATACCATAAAAAGAAATCAGTAGCTGATAGACGCCAAACTGGTAGAGAGTGAGTGATCGCAGAATAAAAAACGAATCAAGCGCGCCAGCGCTCTTTTTAACAAAACTCCAAAAACCAAGGTGGAGTTCCCCGTGTACAAACGAACGCGCGAAAGACAGTTTTTTGTCTGCTCCTTCCATAAAAAAATCTTACAAACCCCCTGACAACGCAAAGTATTCCGATCAAAGCCGCACAATGTTCTCCTCCGAAAGCAGGAGTCACCACAAGTATATAATAAAACAACCCCAAAGACGAGTCTTGTCTCGTTTTGTAGTAATGTGCTATTCTTTTTTAAGAAGCGTTATGCTTTTAAATTCTCCCTATCAATCCTTGAATATCCATGATTTTTGACGGTTTCTTAAAACCTTGGACAAAATAGTACTGTCGCGAGCGCATTCTTACCGCCATATTATCTTTTCTTTTTAGATGCCAGCGTAACCTATGAAAGCAACTATACTATCATTCTCTATTGTCTGCATATTGGTGCTTGCATCGCTTCTGCGTCTCGGCGGGGTCTCCTACGGTCTTCCCCTGCGGCTAATCGCAGACGAGCCACAGTTCATTCTCGCCGCATTCTTGATGGCGCAGGAGAAAACGATCATACTCCCGACCCAACTACCGGACTTCAATAAGCTCTTGTATAATCCTCCCTATCTTGCCTATCTTTTTCTCCCGGCGTTCTTCGTATTGCGCTATGTGGCGGAAGTCAATAGTTTAACTCCGTATTTTGTCGTTGCGCGCCTCTTTAGCATCAGCGCCGGGGTGCTGACTGTCTATCTGATATATCGCATCACGCGGCAGATTTTCCCTAAACACAAAACCGCACCGCTTTTCGCGGCATGGCTCCTTGCGACCAGCATCTTGGCGATTGCGGTATCAGCAACGGCGCGGCATTGGTCTTTTTCGACGTTGCTCGGCGTGCTGGGATGCGCTGTACTCTCAATCCCGCGATGGCCGTTCTCAATCCGGTATCTTGCCGCCATCGTAATTGCCGGCATTGGTATGGGGATAAATCCGATTCTCGGCGCGCTCCCCATTTTTGCAGGAGCATGGTATCTCCTCAAAGAAAAGGGGCGCATACGAGAATTGTTTTCCAGATGGTGGTTGTACGCGGGTATCGCAATCTTCGCATTCCTCGGCGCACTTCCGTGGCTTCTCCACCCTCAGGGTTTAAGGAGAATCGCCATCGAGGACCAAGGGTACGCGTTTACAATCAGCGGTTTTTTAAACGCTCCTTTTACATTTCTCTTCCCTTTCATTCAATCCGAGCCAGTTTTATTTTTTCTCGCGATTGCCGGTCTCGGCGCACTATGGCGAAAAAATCGAGATTTATTCTGGCTTCTGGGGGGTACAATCCTTGGCTACATCATGCTTTTTTATCTTGAGTATCAATTCGAACATCGGTATCTTGCGCCGATTATTCCTCTCTTTGCCTTACTGGGAGGATTTGCCATAGCACTCCTCTGGGAACGGCTCCGCATGAAGCCGTGGTGGGTGAACGCGACGGTAGTTGGAGTCATTCTTCTAATTCCGTTCGCAGTATCAGTGCGATTCAGCTCTCTTCTCTTCAGAGATGACTCTCGTAGTAATGCCCGCGCATGGTTTGAAACTCACATCAAGGAAGGATCACACATATTCGCGTGGGCGGCGCTCACCCGGCTTGCGGCAATGCCGGAAGCCGTAGCGGAAACGGTAGCGTTGGGAGCGAAATTGGATACCGAGGATACGAATGAATACCGATTCCCTCAAATGAATTGGGGACGCCGCTTTCGCGTCCTGAATCTGTATAATGTACGCAACCAGTCATTCTATGAGCACATTATCAGTTATGCTTGCGCGCGTGAATTCGATTACCTCCTAATGCAAGAAGCGGACATCTTTTCGCCCGCCTATGAGAGGGGAAAGATCGCCGACCTGACTCGCGGCGCGACTCTACTCCAATCCTTCGGCGCGGCGGGTGAGCGGTACTCAATTACCGGGACGAAATTTGAAGGATCCCCATGGACGCTCTTCCGTCTGCGAGAGTTCGGTCCGCTGATCACAATATACCGTCTCAACCGAGAGACATTATGCAAAAGTGAAACCAATGCGGTGCGGGATATTCTGGAAGAAGCCGGGATCGCGCCTGCTGGATCATTCGGCGCGCATCGGATCACGCTTGACAAACAGTATAACCTGCATATGAAGGTAACATCGGACAAGAAAGCGACTATGATGTTATTTACCGAAGATAACTTTGAGAAAGCGCGCAAAAAAACGGATGCCCGGCCAGTCGCTCTGATAGAAACATCTTCCGTGGTGATCTCGCGAGTTGCTGCCGGCAAATATGTACTACTCGTGGGATCAGAACAACACGATATAAAGTATCGTATCAGCGTGAAGGTGGATGGGCTTATTTTTAGATGATAATGATCTCAAACAATTCCGCATGCCCTCGCCCCCTCCTCTCCAATCAATGACGCATCTATAAAAAGGGTCAGGAACTGCGTTGTTTTGTTTCGCGCTCGTATCTTTTTGCGTTAATGGATCGGTTTCAGCTTAGTCGCCACAACAAGCACCGATGTGCCAAACGGAAAAGTAATATACGCGAGCAATTTACTTTCCCATGCAAGGATACGGATAAAAAATGTATTCAATATATCAGGAAGACGCACATACGAGGTTTTTGCCGTGTTAGTGGAAAAAAAATTCAGCGCTCCCTTGAGAACACGATAGAGCACAATAAGGGGAAAGGAGAAGGTGATGACATAACTTGCGGAAATAATCTCAAATCCCTGATCTGCAAGCAAGCGAATAATATGTTGTTTGGTGTATCGGCGGTAGTGATGGAGTGCGGCATCATGTTCGCTCCACAAAAACTGAAATGCGGGAACGGTGACAATGAGCAATCCGTCCGGCCGGAGAATGCGGCGGATTTCGGCAAGAAGCGGACGCTCGTCAGCAACATGTTCCAGAATATCAAGCATCGTTACCAGATCCGCGGTTGCGTCGGCAAAACGCAGGATGCCGTCTTTTTGAATCAGCTCAACGGAGCTCCATCCTCGGCTCCTGCAATAATCAAGAGCTTGCGGGCTGGTATCCAAACCAATGACCGCTTTGCTGAAGCGAGAGAGTATGGGGAGATTTCCGCCTGTCCCGCATCCAATATCAAACGCCTGCTCCACGGGAGAAGCAATATGCCGCTGAATAGTGTCGGCGAGAATAATGCGGCGTCCCACAAACCACCAGTACACTGTCTCCAGCTCAAACATCATCTGATACTCATTGTGATTCATAAGACAACTACAAATTATCATATATCTTTCCGCCGTGCAATCTCTCTACGCCGTTTGCCTCTATAAGCCATCTATGGTATAAAAGTCGTATGCGTCCTAAACTCTCCATTGTTATTCCCCTGCATAATGAAGCGGCATCCATCATGGAACTTCATGCGCGGCTTTTAGATACGCTCAGCTCCCTATCCATGGGACAATCAGAGCAGCCATTTGAAATTATCTACATTGATGACGGCTCCACGGATGAAACCTCCAGCGCGTTGAGCACGTGCATTCCGGCGCGGATCATGCGGCTCAAACGAAACTATGGACAGACCATCGCACTCGGCGTCGGCGTACGCTCGGCTCGGGGCGATATCATCATCACGATGGACGGCGATCTTGAAAACCATCCTGAGGATATCCCTCTACTTCTTGCAAAACTTGCCGAAGGACACGATGTCGTATCCGGCTGGAGGCACGACCGATGGTTAAGTCATCGCATCACGCGCCGCCTCCCCTCGCGCCTCGCCAATGCCCTCATCTCGCGCCTCTGCGGCATCCCCATCCATGACATGGGCTGTACCCTCAAGGCCTACCGCGCCTCGGTCTTTGATCGTATCACCTTCTCTGGCGATATGCATCGGCTCCTCCTGGCATACCTCGCGCGCCACGGCGTCAAAATCGCCGAGATCCCCGTCCGCTTCTCACCGCGCCGCCACGGGACTTCCCATTACGGCATCGGGAGGATTTTTGATACCATGATAGACATCCTTGCGTTCACTTTTTTTGAACACTATCATAACAGACCTATGCAATTCTTCGGCAAAGCGGCATTTCTTTCTTTTGCCGCCTCGCTCGCCGCATTCCTCTGGATGCTCTGGCTCAAATTTTTTTCCGGCGCATCTTTTATCCAGACGCCGCTCCCGATCCTCACGGTTTCTTTTACCGTCATCGGCGTCCAGTTCCTTCTCCTCGGACTCATTGCGGAGCTCATTTATCGGCTGTCCCTGCGCAAGCAGGCGCCGTCTCCCGCGGATTATATTAAAGAAGATGCGTCTTTCTCCGCATAAATTATGACACAGGATGTCCGTAATAAAATGCCGCGCCTCATCCGCGCCATCCGGACGCATAGAGGACTCATTGCCCTCATCTTTTTCGTCATACTCGTCCACAGCGGCCATCACTTCTTTTTTCAAAAAACACTTGCAGCACTTGGACTTCCCTACTATCCCATGCTCGTCAATGTAGATGAGCGCCGCATCACCGCAGCGCATGCCAACGCGGTATTCCGATCCGGCGCCATCAGCGGCGACATCAATCTCTTTGAAAACCGCGGCGCGCCCTATATGGTGCCACCCGTCCCTGACCTTATCATGGGATACCTCTCCCGCGCGTTCGGGTCGCTCAAAGCCGGTTTTATTGCAGGAGATATTATATTTCCCGCTCTAAGTTTTTTTCTACTTTATGCCCTCGGGCTTGAGCTGTCGCGCAAAAAAACATTTGCGGCGCTTTTTGCGAGCGCCGCCTTTTTTATTCCCCGCGCATCGCTCTATTTTCCGCTCCTTACTTCCTACTATCAGGCATACATCCTCGGCCACACCCTCCGCCTCCCTTCGCGCTTATATTTTGATCGGTTTGAAGACCCCCTGCTCACCGCGCCTTTTTTCTTTCTGGCGCTTTATCTCCTCCTGCGCTCCCTCACGCGCGAGGAACGATGGACACCATGGCTTGCCGGCATCAGCGCGGGATTGCTATGGTATGTTTATTTTTACTATGCGGTGTATTTGTTTGTAGCGCTGGGCGTAATCGCGCTCACC
>JBASTK010000077.1:0-6226 GCA_049274855.1 Candidatus Sungiibacteriota bacterium
GTGCGTGGCTTTTATAAGAACATTCTCACATTCTTGAGAATGTGAGAATGTGCGTGCCACATCGGCTGGGGATAACATCGTGTTGGCATCTTTTGCGGACGAGCATACGATTGATGCATGAAAATCATTGAATTGAAGTGTTTGAAGTGGACATTCAAACACTTCAAATCTGGGATTAACGCCGTTTGTAGTACAGAGTAGTCGGGCCATACTGGGAGAAGCAGATCTATGATATAGCCATGCCGGACGCACCGCACTGGGGTGGCGAGCCCTACCTCGATAGGGCGAAACTGGCAAAGGTCTGGTTTAAAGTCAGCCACCGTGATGACAAACGCTATCTTCATCCTGGCGCACGCACGGCTGGTTGTATTACGCTCACTGAAATAAGCCGTTGGGATGAGTTATGCAAGATATTGCTGAAGGCACGCAAGGGCGACGGCAGGAGTGTGGGCGTGGTTGAGATAACCGATTAAGTTTTGTATATGCGCAGATACGCTGTCATAACCTTGATGGCCGGTTTCGTTGGCATCACGGCTATCTTTTATTTTTTTCATCTTCGCGTGTATGCTCCGGGTGAAATTGCAGGTGTCGTAACATTCGGTCGTATCAGGGTTGGTGGCGAAGCGGTCGCGGGACGAGGCAGCTTTACATTCGCGCCCTATTACAAAATTCCACCGGCAAAATTCTATGTTACCGTAGTAAAAAAAGGGTTGTGGTGTAGCAACGAGGACTGCTCGCTTGACGGCGCGTTAATTGAGACAATGGGCGGATGGCTGCAAGTTGAGAAAACAGGCGGCGGTTCGGAGATACGGGAGGAAATTGGCTTGGATTTGCCGGAGAATAAGAATGTGGAAACCATAGTAATCATCGGCGACGGCAATAATAAAATTGCCGGCATCTACCCTAATCGTGGTCTTGGCGATGTGCTTCCCATCCTCCGGCTCCACCCGGATCTCGCGGACTTTTCGCGGCTTGCTGGTGTACAAGAATTCGGCGTTCTGAAAGTCGGACAAGAGGCACCGCTTCAGCCGGGTGATTCTTTGGCGCGTTTTGGAGGCATGCCAGCACGGTATAATATAACCCACATTTCCGCAGGCAAGAAATTTTATCTTTTCTCCGTGCAAAAGAGGAAGTACGATGTGACTGGCGGATATGCGCCGTACGACAATGGGCCTCCTCAAGAAAATAAATACATTTGTTTTATATCCGGTTGCCGCTATCCGGAGCCCGATGCGCCGCATGATTTTTTGTTCGCGTATATTGAGGATCTGGGCGGCTGGTTTTTCAGCAACGATATGGATAATGCCGAGATGCCGCCTCTTTTCAGCTTGTCTCAAGAAGCGGTACTCAACGGAACATCGTCGCTCGTGGTGCTCATCGATGCCGATGGCATCATCCGAGCGCTCCATCCGAGCAAGACATTGGCCGATGCGCTCACGATCCTCAGCCAGCACCCGGATCTTGCGGATCTCCGGGTGCTCTACCCGCCTTCGAAGGAATAATGCTTTGCGTGTATGGGGATAACCATATTACACGAGCCAATGTTGTTTCCAGAGGTGGAAGACGAGGAGGGTCCAGAGTTCTTTGCGAAAGTCGGCTTTGCCGCTTTGGTGGCGGTCTATGATCTGCGCGACATAGGCGGGATTGAAGATGCCACCGCGGCGGAGCGCGTCTTCGTTGAGGTGCTCGCGGATGAGAGGGACGAGGTCGGTGCGGAGCCATCGGCTGATGGGCGGCTGGAAGCCGTGTTTTTTGCGGTCTGTGATATCGCGCCCGAGTCGTTCGCGCATGAGTTTTTTCAGCAAGTATTTTGTTTTGAATCCGCGGAGTTTGTATTTTGCAGGCAGAGCAAAAATAAATGCGGCGAGGCCGGGATCAAGAAACGGCGCGCGTGTCTCCAAGCTTGCAAACATACTCGCGCGGTCTACTTTGGCAAGAATATCACCTTCAAGATAATGCGAAAGATAATATGCGTTCACGCGCGACATGGTTTCATTATCGAGGCTTAGCCTCGATAATGAGGATAAGCCGCGAGTAAGGGGATTATCTTGAGAAGGCACGGAAAATCCAACAGAGTTTTTGAAATCCTCGGTAAGAAGCGAAGAAAGATTTTCAGGAGAAAACGCGCCGATCCATGCCCCGTGGCGGTCTTCGGGAGATTCGTCCGTATGCCGTATAAATCTCTTTAATCGATAATCAAAGCTTAAGTATTGTGAGGACGAGGGCAGGGAATCCGTAAGCGGACGAATGATATGCTCGCGTACGGCACGGGGGATTAAGCGGTACCAGTGAACTAATTTTTCTGCTTGAAATGTGGGGTACCCCATGAAAAGTTCGTCCGCGCCGTCGCCGCCCAAAGCTACGGTGAGGCGTTTTCTCGCGGCCTGCGATAGAAGCGCGGTGGGCAAGAGTGATGGGTCTGCAAACGGCTCATCCATATATGTATAGAGATTCGGAAGCATTGCTAAAAGCTCGCGGTCTGAAAATATGGCGGCAGTATGATTCGTGCCGAGCCGCTTTGCCGCCGCGGCGGCATGGGCGGATTCATCAAACGACGCGTCTTCAAACCCAATAGAAAATGTATTTATTTTTCCTTCGGCGTGCTCCTGCGCGTACCAAGCAATAGTGGAAGAATCAATACCGCCGGAAAGAAATACGCCGAGCGGCACATCCGATATAAGCATACTTTTTACGGATCGGGAAAGATGCGCATCCAGACCGCGGATGAGCGTTTTCTCGTCCGAGAGCGCGGGAGGCGGCGTGCCGCCATCCGCGCTCTGTATATCCCAATAGCGCCAGATGCTGGCAGTTCCGTTTGCCGCAATCGTTAGGGTATGCCCCGCCGGAAGTTTGCGGATGTTTTTGAAAATAGTTGTCGGCGCGGGGACATATTCGTGTTGCAGATACGCGACGAGTGCCGCGCGATCCAGCTCGCGCGTAGCCGCCGGATGTGCGAGTAGCGCTTTTATTTCCGAGCCGAATATAAAAACGCCAGGAAATGACGCGTAGTACAGCGGCTTTTCACCAAATCGGTCCCGTGCGAGCAGTAATGTTTTTTTCTGCGTGTCCCACAGGGCAAACGCAAACATTCCTTCCAGTTTTTTTACCAGCGCTTCCCCCTCCTCTTCATAGAGATGCACGATGGTCTCGGTGTCGCTGTGTGTTTTGAATGTGTGCCTGCTTTCCAGTTGTGCGCGAAGCTCGCGGTAATTATAAATCTCGCCGTTGAGCACGACGACTACGGAGCCGTCCTCGTTCGCGATGGGCTGGTTGCCGCCCGCGACATCAATAATCGCAAGGCGCCGCGACCCTAAGAAAATCCGCGCCGCGGGGTCGGAGAAATAACCCTCACCATCCGGCCCGCGCCGCGTGAGAGTCGTATTCATGCGGCGTAGATCCTCCGCAGTACCCTCACCAAAAAATCCAGTAATGCCGCACATAAGTATTTTAGTGGCCTCTATTTATTTGAATATAGCACAGGAATTGCGGTTGCGCCATTTTGCCGTTTGTTCTATACTGCGAACTATAATTTCGTCCTATTGAATTGATATGAAAACATTCCGCAGGGTTCTTGATGTTTTTCCGGTGTGGGTTTTAGCGATGGCGCTTCTCGCAGGGCTCCTCTATGCCTTGCCGCCATTGTTGATAAAAAGAGCTGTGGAACAACAGGGCAGGTTTTTCGTCTTGCCCAATCTCAATCATTTGAGTGATGATGCGCTTTACTATTTGCCGCGCGCGCGGGAGATATATCAGGGTCACTTCCCGAGCGAGATGCATTTTTCCGAGTACAAGGATACGGCATGGTTTGTGTATCCGCCTCTGCCGCAGATTGTCATTGCCGGATTTATGGCACTTGCGCGGGGAGATGTCTCGTCGGCGGTTATCGGGCTTATTTTTATTTTTGGGATTATCAACTTCCTTTGTTTTTATACTGCGGGGAGAGTCCTGCTCGGCTCGCGGCTGTGGGCTGTGGCGATCGCAACCGCAGCCCTTTTTACCCATGTAGCACTCCGTATTCCTGCGATGTTTTATCAGCGCGGCGTGGCAGTGGATATCATTGCCAATATCCTGCCGCACCTGCGCGTGCCGATGGGAGAATTGTCGTTGGTGCGCATTGACGATCCACTACTTACTATGCCGTTGTACCTTATTTCGTTTCTTCTGCTCTACCGTTTTTCCGCGCAACCGACAACGAAACGCGCAACGGCTTTGGGTATAACGCTCGGGGCGCTCTCTTATGTATATCTTTATTACTGGGTGGCGATTTTTGCGATTGCGGGGATCTTGTTTCTTTTTGAAGCATTCCGCGCATACCGCAGGGGATCATATGAAGGGCTGAAGCCGTGGGCTATTTTTTATAGCGTTTTTATGATACTCTTCATTCCGCAGATCATCAATTTTTTCCTATTCCGTTCTTTGCCGGGAGGTATGGATTATATTGCGCGCAAAGGCATTGAATCAGGAAGAGCGATCCGTAGATCCGTATATCCCGACTATTTTTTTTATGCGCTGGCGGGAGCCGCTGCTTTTTTTCTCTCGCGAAAGAAGACACCGAAGGAGGCGACACCCTTTCGCTTTATCATCGCCGCTCTATTGGGCATGGTATTGCTGTGGAATGTGCAGATACTGACCGGATTTAACATGGAGCCGTTCCATTGGTGGAAAGCATTTGCGCCTCTTCTGTTTCTTTTGATCGGGATCATAATAAAAGCCGCTTATGATCGCATAAGTCATCGCCCGCGCATACGGCACGCGGCGCAAGCGGCGTTGATAGTACTGATACTCTCCATGTTTGCGAAGAAAACGCTGAATGCGGCGGCGTTTTTACATCCGCCGGAGGAAACAGTGCGGTCGTATTCGGTACCCCGGTCTATCGCCGCATCATGGGAATGGATCAACGGCTCCGTGCCTCCTGATAGCGCGATCATCTCTAATTCTTTTGTGAGCTCTAATCAGATTTCAATTTTTACCCATGCTGATCCATGGATGGCCGCATCTCTTAATTCGCTCGCTCCTACCGCGGCGATGGAACGGCGATTTGTAGAGGCGCATAAGATTTTTGGCGCCTCGCCCGATGAGATGCTTACGCGCCTCGCGGGGCCGCCGTTTGTCGTGCCGCGGGATATATGTCCGGATCCGTGCACGCGCGATCGCGATCGTTTCCGAGATCGGTTTGAACTTATGTTTGAATTTTATTCCTTTGGACTGCTCTACGGCGCGATGTTCAGTCCGGCTCTTACCTTTGATGCAATCACAAAGCCGGCTGACGGGAGCATACCGCAGGAAGCATTGGCGCGCCTGCGCGAGCAGTATGGGAGCTACCAGTTCCGTCCGGAGCAATTTCCTGTGCACACTTATGTTTATGTCGGCCCGTGGGAACGATTGCTTTCAAAAAAAGCCGGAGACGCATTTGCGGGTGCGGCTCCCGTTTTTGCGAACGAAGATGTTCGGATATATAGGATCCGATAGGTCACGCGTTCAAAGGCAATGTTTTGTTACGAAAAAGAGTTGAGAGATTGATTATTTATAAAGTGTATGAAAAACAGAGAACTCAAAAAATTTTATAACAGGGTGTATGTCAAGGGCGAGTCGCATCACTATACTAAACTGCGCCTTGCGGGGAAAAATCTTGCGTCCGATCGCGCGGCGGTGATTGCGGAGCTTTCCTGGAAGGGAAAGACCGTGCTTGATATTGGATGCGGCACCGGCGAGACCGCGTATCTCATTGCTAAAAAAGCCGCGCGCCGCGTAGTAGGGCTTGATTATTCAGCCGAAGCTATTGCGGTCGCTACCGCCGCATACCAGCAGGTAAATCTTTTCTTTGAAAAAAAGGATATCAAGGATATGAAGGAAAAATTTGATGTTATCATCACGATGGGTACATTGGAGCATATTGACGATCCGCTAGCATTATTAAAAAAATGCAAGAGTATGTTGAATCCCGGCGGCTCCATTATCATCACCTCGCCCAATTGGTCCAATCCGCGCGGCTATATGTTGCTGACGCTGTGGTTTCTTTTTCATGCGCGGATCACGCTTGTGGATTTGCATTACTTTACGCCGATAGAGTTTATAGGGTGGGCAAAAAAACTCGGTATGATACTGCAATGGCGCACCGTGGATCAGGACTGGGCGCACGGCAAGAAACTGGTGGCTGATCTTACGCGCCGCCTCCCCAATGTCGCTCGCGACTCAAAATTGCCGACTACTCCCGCGCGTATCGCGG
>JBASTK010000078.1:0-8145 GCA_049274855.1 Candidatus Sungiibacteriota bacterium
GTATAGAAGTTGTCTGAATATCCTCCGGCATCGTTTCGGTAGCGAATATGTCCTGAAAGCGGACATATTCGCGGAAGAAATACCCATGCATGGGCAGATATCGGAAGCGTCGACTTATCTGTCCGAGGGAAGACGAATCTATGTTTTGGGTACGACCGAGTTGATGACCGCGCGCCTGATTGATCCTATCCCCAAGCAGTGGGCACGGCTTCAGGTTCATGAGGGGGAGTTTCTTCATGAATGGCGGCGTCGTAATGATGGTGGTGGACTGGGTGATCTTTTGGGCTGTGAGCCGATCATTGCTCCGGGACGCGCGATCATTGCCATGGATGTGAATGCCATGCGTCCTTTACGGTCGTCTGGCATTGCCAATCAGATTACATTGTTCAAAAAAAGGAGAGTGGAGGTCTTACAAAAAAACAAGCTCCAGTTCTTTATCGCTCATCTTGTGTTGAATGCCGAGTGAGCAGTGGCGAAACGCGCATCAGCTCATTAGCGAGCGCGTGCGGGGTTATCTGACATAGCTCCGAATTAGAAACATTTATCCGCCGTCTGTGGTACTCACCGCAGGCGGCGTTTTATTTACGGGCGGACTTTTTTTAATGCGCTACGGTGAAGACGAAATTTTATGGGTTGACATGATACCGTGTAGCCCTATAATGGATGATATAGATGGGAACGAGCAAAGAATGTTATCCAGTAAACAATATGAGACATTTGCGCAATGGCTTGAGCGGGTAGCGTTGTTATTCTTGGCATCGTTTGTCGTCGGAAGCATCGCGAAAGGATTGTCCGTTACGGATCCGGTTGTGCTTATTGGAGGCGTTGTTACCGTCTCTGCATATTATCTCGCGGTGTATTTAATGATAAAATCATAAAATTATGAATGGACAAATCGTTGCGTATCTTATAGGTATGGTGGTGGTGGTGATGATTCTCGTGATGGTGCGCCGCGCGGAAAAACACGGCGTGGTTAGATAAATCAATGAGTGCCCCCCTATCTCTTTCTTACGAGTATTACCGTAATTGCATTGACCATCGCCTTTTTGGCGTATAACGACATCCCCAAAGCAAAAGCCGATGGGCAGAGGTAAAAAGGGGAAAGTATAAAATCCATAGCGGATACTTCCCTGACTTGTCTTTAGGGAAGATATTTACCGTGCGATGGTGAGCGCCCAGATTCTTTTTGCGCCCGCGCTTCGCAGGACGCGGGCGGCTGATTCGAGCGTGGCGCCGGTGGTTTTGACATCGTCTAATAGGATGATTGTCCGATTACGGATGGCGGCGATATTGGACATGGCAAATGCGCCAGCAACATTTTTAAGCCGTTCTTCGCGCGGGAGCTTCATTTGAGCCCGCGTGTTTTTTATTTTTTTGAGTAGATCGGCGCGCACGCCAATGCCAAGTTTTGCGCCGAGTATATCAGCAATGAGCAGGGATTGATTAAACCCGCGCGTGCGCACGCGGCTTTTATACAGAGGAATGGGGATGATTAAAGAGTCGCGCGACAGCAGGATCCCGTGATACGCGATTGCCCGATACAGTAATGCGCCGAGAATCTCGGCGTTGCCGCGCATGCGGCGGTATTTCAGGTCGTGGATCAGGGTTTTTATCGCCGCCGTATCATAGGAAAAAGGCGCGAATGATGCGTAAATAGGGCTTTTTTTGCGGCATGGCGTACAGGTTCTGCCTGCGGGAATATCGCCATGTGCAGGCACCAGTTTTTTGCATACAAAACACGCGGGCGCATACATCGGGATTGCGATAGCGCACGGGTCGCACAGATACGCGCCCTCGCGTCCGCATCCGGCGCAGGAAAGAGGAAACAGTAGATCAAGGACGAATTTTTTACAGGATGAGAAAAACCCTCTGCCCTTCATATTGTTCTATTGTAAGGGGTTTCTTACGAATGCCAAAGTTCAAATGATAAATGTCAAATCAAATCCAAAACTCAAAATCCAAAGGCGTTTTTGTTATTTGGATTTGAGTCATTGATTGGTCATTTGGATTTTGTCATTGGGATTTTTGGATGGGGTGTGGATAACTTTTGCCAATTTTGCCTGTGGCGGAGATATTTTTCGTGTATAATATATAAGTGCCGATAGATTTCTCTTTTCTTAAAAAAATTGGGAAGCCGCGCCTTTCCTTTTCGTTCCTTAAATCAAAGCCGGCAACGATGCTTGGTATTAATATTGGCGCGTTCTCCACCAAGGTGGTACAATTGCGGTATGAAAAAGAACGCGCAGTGCTGGAAACATATGGCGAACTCCTAAACGAAGGATATCTCCAGCATCCGGAAGCCGGGCGGGGCGACGGCACATTGCATTATCTTGATCAGGATTTGGGGACGCTGATTACGGATGTTCTGCGCGAGTCCAATGCGACTGCTCATGATGCGGTTATGACGATGCCGGCGGCCGCGGCGTTTATCACCACGATTTCGTTTCCGCGATCGCTGGAACGGGAAATTGCATCTGCGGTGCCGTATGAGGCGCGCAAATATGTGCCTATTCCGATTGCCGAGGTACTGCTTGAATGGATGGTGCTGGAAGATGCAGATGCTCGTGATGAGATTTCAGTACTTTTGATTGCGGTTTCCCGCGAAGTGGTGGAGAAATATCGTAGAGTCGCCGAGCGGGGAGGGGTGGCTCTACGGGGTATTGAAGTGGAGCCGTTTAGTATGGTGCGTTCATTGGTGGGGTACGATAATACGCCGACGCTGGTGATTAATTTCGGACATCAGTCAACGACATTGGTTTTTGCAGAGCGGGGATTGATTCGTATGGCGCATACGCTTGGCCATGGCTCGCAGGAACTCACCGCCGCACTCGCACGGGCGCTGGCGATAAGCGCGGAACGGGCGGAGCAGGTCAAGCGGGAAGTGGGAATCTCCGAACGGATTGAAGAACGCGAGATTACTTCGGTAATCACGCCAATTATGGAGACGCTTTTTGCTGAAATTGAGCGTATAATTTCTCTTTATCACCGTCGCGCTCCGCATAAAATCCAAAAAGTGAATTTGACCGGCGGGGGCGCGAATTTGAAAGGGATTGTGGAGTTTGCGGCGTCAAAGTTTGGTTTGGAGGTGACGCGCGGAAGTCCTTTTACTCGTCTAGTTACGCCGCCGTTTCTTCAGCCGGTGTTGAAGGAAATAGGACCGGTATTTTCCGTAGCGGTCGGCGCGGCGCTCCGCGAGTTGACCCCGAGATAAAAGACCTAATGATTAAATATTATTCTGCTACAATGTCCATATTTCGGAGACGGGGCGATTTCGCCCCTGCGAAATACGCCTCGCGTCTTGATACGAAACTATTTAATCAGTAGGTCTAAAGGAAAAACTCAAAATGCAAAACGAAAAACGACAAGGCAAAAATAAAAATAATCCCCCCGATGCATCGGGAGGATGCCGTACTTTTGCATTTTGCATTTTTACTTTTTTATTTTAGCGATAGCGAATATGGCTGACCTCTCTTTTCAACAATCATCTTCTTTTGCTTCCCGCTTGCCTTTGGGATTGAGCGGTATGCTGTCGCTTTCGGCGATAGGTATTGGGTTGTTTGCGGCGGTTTTAACGGCAACCATCGGGCTTGGGGTACTTAATCAGAGCCGTGAGCAACAAAAAGCCCAATTCATTGAGCAGAATAAAATAAAGGAAGAAAGTTTGCGGCCGGAATTACTCAATCAGATTGTGTCGCTTGAGACTCGCTTAAAGAATGCGCGCGCGCTCCTTACGAATCATCCGTTTGTCTCCAATGTTTTCCGCGTGCTTGAGCAAGATACGCATCCGCAGGTGAGATTCTCAAATTTTTCATTCGGGAAGGACGGGCTCAAGGTTGATTTGTCCGGAGAGGCGGCAAGTTATCGGGTTCTCGCGCGCCAGATAGGCATTTTTGAAAAAAATCCGCAGATTCAGAAAGTAGATTTCGGGGGATTATCCACTACGAGCGAGGGATTGGTGGGATTTAAGCTGACACTTGTTTTCTCCCCGTCTTTATTGCAATTGCGTCCGGAAGCCGTGCTGACCCATTCCTCTTCTGCTCCTCCTCCGTCTGCGGCGGGTCCGAGTTCAGGCACGAGGGGGTTGTTATTGCCCGGAGCGCAGTAAATCCCTGCCTTTTCTCGCCGGGTATTGATACTATAGACTTTTTGCATAATAACTTTGTTTGCATATGTCAAAAATAATCACCGCGCTTATATTTTTTCTTGCGGCAATTGTGCTTGGTTTTTTCTATACATTCCCCGCATGGCAGAAGTTTGGGATGCTTGGCAGTGATGTCGCCGCACTCGCGACTGCAAGCGTAGAGTTTGATCAACTGATTGCTAATCGCGATAATCTGCTCAATCTCATCAACTCTATTACTAAAGATAATCTTGCGCGATTGGATCAGATGTTCCCGCAGGGCGCGCAGGCATCTGACTTTTTGGTCGCGATCGAGGCATTGACTACCGAAAGTACAATAGCACTGCGGCGCATTGATTTAGTGAGTCCTTCAAGCGGGGGATCTGGAGCAGAAAAATCCAGTCCGCAGACAGGTCAGCCGCGGCCGACGACTGCGGTTGGATCTGCGGGGGGTGCATCGGCAGGCACGCAAAAACAAGAAAAAGCGCAGACCGTAGGCCGGGAATTGCCATTTTCTTTGCAGATCGCCGGCTCCTACGAGAATTTTAAGAAGTTTCTTATGAATATGGAAAGGAATCTTCGTCTGATTGATGTTGATGAAATTTCATTCAGCGCGACTGGTAAAAAAGACGAATCAACAGAGTTTACGCTTAAGGCAAAGACCTATTATCAGTAACCGCTGCCGACATTGTCCGAAGTTTTCGTAGCGCGTTCCGCCTGCCGAAATTGCAATATCGGCGGGGGACGAATGTAACATCGGTATCAATAATCGGCACAGGGACACTTAAAAAATATGAAGCGAAGCACACTATTTACTATTATTTTCATCGCGATTCTCGGCGTGATCGGCTATATATGGTACGGCTATTGGCAGACGCCCGCCGCGGATACGAGCGAAAGCGCCAGAGAGGACGATTTTACCCGGACGCTCGCACAGGTCGCGCGCCTAAAAAATCTCAATCTAGACACTTCTTTTTTTCGCGAGCGCGCATTTACTGATTTGGAAGAGCCGCAGATTTCTCCAGAGCCGGATATCACGCCGGGCCGCCCCAACCCCTTCGCGGCGTTTAAGTAAAAGAAATGGAAAAATCAACAGTGCAAGAGGTGATGGAGCGCAAGGTGATCGCGGTACACCCCGAGGATTCGGTTTTTGCGGCGCATGAGGTTATCGCGTCGCACAATTTTGACGGGGTGCCGGTGGTGGATGCCGAGAATCGCCTCGCAGGCATCCTCACTGAATATGATCTTATCGCCAAAGGATCGTCTTTGCATTTGCCGACATTTCAGAAAATTCTCTCGGAACTTGAGGTGTATAAGAAGGACAAGAGCCGCTTGAATCAAGAGATTATTGAGCTCAAAGAATTAAAAGTCAAGGATGTGATGAACTCGGATCCACTAACGCTTCCCGATACTGCTTCATTTGAAGATGTGGTCGCCGCATTCCGCGATCACCATCGTGTCAATCCCATCCCCATCATTGATAAAGATCACAAGGTCATCGGCGTGGTCAGCCGCTATGATGTGTTGAAGCTCTTCTCACTTGTCGGGTCCACTACAGAGTGAGCGAGTGGTTCATTGTTTATTTATGTGATATTATGCGAGCATGAAAGAAGTTATTTTATCTGAAGAAAAATTGCGCGCGCTCGGCGTCGGTATTGTGTATCTCTTCGGCTCGCGCGCCGAGGGCGTCGCGGGAAGCGCAAGCGATATTGATGTCGGTGTGCTGTTCACGGATTTAGCGATTGCACGCGGCAACACCACAGAAATATACGGCGCCCTCTATGATATTTTTTGCGATGCATTTGACATGAGTAATTTTCGGACGATTGACATAGTATTTCTTGAGCGTGCGCCGCTTGAACTGCAATTTGACGCTATCTCGCACGGCAGAACGCTTTTTGAGATTTCTTCTGACTTCCGTCTTGATTTTGAAGAGCGCATCTCGGCGCTCTATCGCGATTTTAAGCCGCTTCTCTTGGAACAAAACGCGGCGGTTCTTGCACGAATATGAAAAAGATTCCCTTAAAAAGCCAGTCCATTATTCCTCGCATTGACGGGATTATGAGGGATCTCGTAAAACTTCGCGAGATTGCATCTTTGCCGCAAGAAGAATTTTCCGATACGCAAAAAGATTACTTTGATGTTGCAAAATTGCGTCTGCGCGAAGCGCTGGAGGGGGTTTTTAATATCGGCGCGCACATCCTCTCCCGTATAGAGGGCGGTCGCACTACGGCATATAAAGAAATTGCCAAGAAATTGGGCGAATTTGGCATTATGGAAAAGGATTTTACGGATGGCGCCCTGACGGATATGGCAGGATATCGCAACCGCCTTACGCATTTTTATGCGGATGTTCCCGCCGCGGAAATTTATGAGGTCTTACATAAACATCTCGGCGATTTTGATGTATTTCTCTCCGCGGTCAAGCAAGTGCTGGAGCATCCGGAGCAATTCGGGCTGACGGTGGAATAACAAAAGGAAATCATATACAAAACTATCTAATTTTATGGCCACTCTAACCGTAACAAGACAGCAAGAGATTGACGAAAAGGTAGATAAGATACGACGGGAAACAGGACTATCCTATCCAAAGGATAATCTCCTTGATATTGCTGAAAAACTTGGTGTAAAAGTTTATTATCTAGATCTTTCAGAGTTTTCTAAATCGAATAAAGGTGTTAATGGGATCATCAAATGGAGCGAGAAGCCAGAGGAAGAATCAAAAGCAGAAATTTATATTAACAACGACTATTCTTCCGAAAGAAAAAGGTTCACATTGGCACACGAGTTGGGACACTTTATCCTTCACCCCAACGAAGAAAAGTTAAGAGTTGATACCTACGATTACTCAAAAGGCACGCAAGATTCAAGTGATGAAACAGAAGCAAATTACTTTGCCGCCAGCTTGCTTATGCCTAGAGATGAGTTTGAAAATGTACTAAAAGTCGCGGATGGGGATGTTAAAACTGTTGCTAAATATTTTGGCGTTTCTTCTCATGCAGCCGAAACAAGATTGCAATGGATACAGACGAACTAAAAAAAATAGTAGCTATAGAGTTTGCCACTCGCTTATCAGAAACGGCAACGAGAAGCGACAGAGTGAACTTTGAGGCGCCGATAAATTGGGCGTCTCGTATTTTAGAGGAGAGGGAGGCACAAAGAAAGCGTGTATTTGACTTGGCTATTCACACATCTCATGCTGTTCTCGGTTTTCTTATTGCTATTATCGCCCTACAGGCTGTGTACAGAATAGTCACGGGTAACCCAAACTTTTCTTTTTTTAGCGGTCATGAGCTTGAAGTATTCTCTGTTGGCGTATTCAGTCAAATCATCGGGTTAGTATACATGATCGCAAAGAGATTATGGGACGATTCTACTTACAAAAAACACCTAGGTAGAAAGACCAATCAGAATCAAGAACAAATCAGATTCTCCCGTTACCCCAGTTGATTATAAGGCGATATTGTATATAATTCTTTTATATCTTTGGAAGGTATGGCAAAGACAATCGTAGACATTTTGGCGGCGAAAAAACTCATCACGCTTGAGGAGGGGGCAGTCGTGCGCAAGGAAGCAAAAGAGAAGAAAGTGCCGCTGGATGAGGTGCTGTATGCGCGGGGGATCGGCGAGCAGGATGTAGCCGAGGCAAAAAGCGCCCTTACCGGATACGCGGTGAAATATTTGAAGGGCATCGCGATTCCCTTTAATACGCTCCGCGATATTCCGGAGGAATCGGCGCGGCATTACAAGATTATTCCGCTGGGCAGGCACGAAGGATATATGGATATCGGGATGCTATATCCGGATGATGTCGCGAGCGAGGAGGCACTGAAGTTTATGGCTGGCCGCGCCAATTTGCCGGTGCGTATATTCGTCATCACGCCGAGCGATTTTCAGAATGTATTGCAGGAATACCGCAGTTTGTCTGGCGAGGTGACCAAGGCGCTCGGCGAATTTGAAAAAGAATATGAGGCGCTCGGCGATGGCATAAGGATTCTTAGGCCTGATAGCACGCGGAGCGTGGA
>JBASTK010000079.1:0-5733 GCA_049274855.1 Candidatus Sungiibacteriota bacterium
GTGCGGATGTATCTGGCGTTTATGGCGCCGTTTGAGCAGGATGGTGATTTTCGCGATACTGGTATTCGCGGTACTACGCGGTTTTTGGAGAGGGTACATAAACTAAATTCCAAATTCCAAATTCCAAATTCCAAAAAAAGTAAAAATACGAAACTCCAAATGCGAGACGATCTTACGCGCCTGCTCCATAAGACGATCAAAAAAGTCACGGAAGACATAGAGAATCTGCAATACAATACGGCAATCTCGGCGTTGATGATATTGTTGAATGCGTTTGAGGCGTCGCCGGACGCGGTGAGTATGGATGACATAAAAATATTTTTGAAACTACTCGCGCCATTCGCGCCGCATATCGCGGAAGAATTATGGCAGGGAATCACGAGACACGAGACACGTAACACGAAACACGAATTCAAATCTATTCACCGCGAGCCGTGGCCAATGTATGATCCAAAATTGATCCAAGAAAATACGTTTGAATTGGTGGTGCAGGTAAATGGCAAAATGCGCGGGCGCGTCACTTTGCCTATGGGTGCGGGCGAGGCCGAAGCTATAGCTACGGCGCGCGGTCTTGATTCAGTTAAACCTCATCTCTCTACTCCTCCGCGCAAAGTGATTTTCGTGCCTGATCGTCTTGTGAACTTTGTCGTCTGATTTTTATGGAAGCAATCGCGCTTGGTGGTGTACCGTACGCAGTGGCTCTTATGCGGGCAATCGCCGTGGTGCAAGCGGGCGGGGTAATTATTTCACCCACAGACACGGTGTATGGGTTGGTGTGTAATGGATTCAACGAATCTGCGGTAAGGAAAATGTTTGCGATTAAACATCGACCGCAAGAAAAAGCGTTCCCGATTTTTGTGCGCGATATTGCGATGGCGCGGCGGTACGCGTACATTTCTGATGTAAAAGCGCGGATGCTTGAAAAAATATGGCCCGGGGCGGTGACTGCAGTTTTTCACCACAAGGAAAAATTGCCGCCGGTCTTGACCGGCGGGCGTAATACGATAGGCATCCGCATACTGGATCACCCATTTCTCGCGGCACTGCTGGCAAAACTTGATATGCCGCTCGCGCAGACCTCGGCGAATATCGCGGAATTGCCGCCGGCGCGCACTGCGGCGGAAGCCGCGGCATATTTTGAGAAAAATCCGGATCAGCCGGATTTAATCATAGATGGCGGGGAGATTTCTAGCATTTCTTCCACAGTGATTGATTGTACGGGCGCATCGCCCTTGATTTTGCGCAGCGGCATTGTCTCCAAAGCGGACATTGACCGCCTGCTCGGCAATGCGTAAGATAACGCAATGGCGATACCTGTTTTGTCTTTAATTCTCGGTACAAAGACCAATGCCGATCACCGGTTTATCCGTGATCTTCCGACGCTGGAGCGCGTTATCAACACGCTCAAGAAAAAAGGAAAGAAAATCGTGCTGACGCAAGGCGTGTGGGATCTCATCCACGAGGGGCATGCCCGATACTTGGAAGCGGCAAAATCATACGGCGATATCTTGGTCGTCGGGTTGGATTCGGACGAATTGACTCGCGCGCGCAAAGGCCCCAATCGCCCGATTGTGCCGGAGGCCGAGCGCGTGCAGATGCTCACGCACTTGCGCCATGTGGACATCGTCACTATTCGCGATGTGGAGCACGATATCGGGCATCTCGTGCGGCTGGTCAGACCGGATGTATTGGTTACCTCCACCAGCACCGCGGATTTCAAAGAGGATTTGGCGGCGGGCACCTATCGCGATTTTTGCAAAAAAATCGTCACCCTGCCGCCGCAGGCGACGACGCACACGAGCGCGCGCGTGCGCAATCTGACGATGGAGGGCGCGGAAAAACTCGCGGACGAGGTTGCCAAACTCACCAAGGATTTTATTAAACGCATCAGAACTGCATGATAAAATATTCTATCATTGCATATATTCCCGCGCTTCATCGCGGGTATATTGATTTTTTCAGAAAATACTCAGGCGGGACGCTGTTCGTGCTGGATGAAGAACTGGTGCGGGAAGTGCCGCGTATGGAGCGCGATATTCGGGCGTTGAAAGCCGAGGAAGTTAAGGCGCTTTTGGAAGGGTTAAATATGTTTGATCGCATTGTGGTGCTTAATAAACAAACACTATCGGATTTACAAAATGAGGTGTTGCCGATCGTCTTGCCGGATGAGGATGTAAGCAGGGCTTTTGCCGAGGCGTATTTGATTGGCAAAAAACTGGAATTTGTTTCTGTGTTTCTCCGTTGGGATAAGCAGATTTCTACTAAAGAATTTGAAGTGCCGCCGGATCGTGTGATTTCGCATGACGAAGCGGATAGGGAAATGATGGGCGCGGCCTCCGCAGAGGCCGCGAAAAGCCCTGATTGGTGGCGGCAGATAGGTGCTGTCGCGGTGCGAGACGGGAAAATCTTGCTTGTCGCGTACAACCGGCCGGTGCCGAGCAAGGATTATACACTCGGCCCGTTCGGAGACCCGCGGAGCAATTTTGACGCGGGCGAGCATTTTGAGCTTGCCAAAACCATCCACGCCGAAGCCGCGACTATCAGTGAGGCGGCGCGGCGCGGCATCCCGCTTGCGGGTGCATCTTTATACATCACGACTTTTCCGTGTCCGGTCTGCGCCAAATCCATTGCCGCCGCAGGTATCAAGCGCGTGTATTACTCCAAAGGATATTCTCTTTTGGACGCCGAGGATGTGCTCAAAGCCGCGGGCGTGGAGATCGTGATGGTGGAATAAGATGTTGTTGACAATTATTTTTTTGAGATATACTCTATGATAAGTACTTAAAAATTTATGTGGTTATAGAGTGAAGCGGGTGAGAATCCCGCGCTGTCGCGCAACGGTGTTTCCCGATATATCGGGATAAGTCCGAGCCTTTATATGCGAAGCTGATCTGGCTTCCCACACTGTCCGCGCAAGACAAAACGGCTGTTTCCAGCCGCCACAAACTTATGCGGACGCATAGGTTTTTTTGTTGGTCTTTTACAAATGAGGAATTAATGCTTATGCTCACATCTGCCTCTTATCGCATCAGAACGACTAGAGAAGCGATACAGGAAGGATATGAACGCGCGCCGGAGTTCCATGTCCTTCCAGCGGATCTGGATGTTTTATTCAAAACGCTTGGCGCGGTGGAAAATAAGCTGACGGAGTTTCGATCTTTGACACCGTGCGAAAGAGAAATGAATTTGCCGGTTTTGCGACGGCATGAGGACATTTTCCGATATTTATTTATTATCGTCCGGCAGGATAATGGATATTGCCTGTGGCGGAAAGAAATAAGGTACGAAGAATAGTAGCGTAAGAAAGACCAGCCGGTGTCCCGCGGGACACCGGCTCTATTATTTATCCCACTCGCGTGAAAATCGGCGTGCGATTTTTTCTGCGGATGTCGGGCGAGATGAGATTGGCGTGCAGGTGGGTGACTGATGCGCCGGTGTAGGCGGTGTCGCCGAACCGGAGATAAAATGTGCCTCCGCGGATGCGGTGTTTCTTTATTTCTGCCTGCGCGAGCTTCAGAAGTTCGCTCCATGCCTGCGCTGAAATATCCGCGACGGTCTCAATATGTTTTTTGTGGATAAGAAGCAGGTGATCTTTTGCTCCCGGGTACGGATACATATTATCCGTCAGAATCCAAAAGCGTCCGGTTTTGATGATCGGTTTTTGGTGATACTGCGCCAGATATTGCGGACAAAATGGACACACGCCGTCCTGCCGGATTTTTTGTATGATGTTTTTATATTTGCCATCCGGCCGGCTGGAGGCATTTTGCAGATTGACGAATGGTTTTTTCATATATCTTTGTGCTGTCATTCCCGCGAAAGCGGGAATCCAGAATCAATGCGTTGCTGGATTCCCAATCAAGTTGGGAATGACAATAAGGGGGCGGTATCTTACACGGGTGTGGGGATGAACATTTTGGGATGCGGTTCGTAGTCGGCAAGGGTGAAGTGCTCGGGACGGAAGTCAAAAATGTCTTTGATTGTCGGATCAAGCGCGACCGTCGGGAGCCGGCGCGGCTCCCGCGCCAGCAATTCTTTTACTTTTTCATATTGGCTCGCGTAGATATGGACATCGGAAAAAGTATAGATAACATCTTTAAGCGTGTAGCCGAGGACAGCTCCCAGCATCATGCCAAACGCGGCGTATTGGATAATATTGAACGGTACGCCGACCGGGAAATCCGCGCTCCGTTGGAAATGGTGGATGGTAAGCTCGCGGGTTTCTGGAAAAACAAGCACATGGATCCAGCCGTGGCAGGGCGCGACTACGACTTTGCGCGTCAGCCCCTCATGCTGGAGCGTGTATTGCGGAATCCACGGCGAGACAAAGTGTGTGCGCAAATACGGCCGCTCGCGGATTTGCTGTACGAGATGTCGTATCTGATTGAACGGCGCGCCCTCGCGGGTAGGAAATGCGGTCCATGCCGCGCCATATGAGCCGTCGCCCAGATCGCCTTCGGGAAGTCCGAAAATCGCGCATTTTTCGCGGGTTACCCACGGCTTCCACCATTTACAGCCGAATTTTTCCAGCTCTACCTGCGTGCGTGCGCCATGTAGAAACGCGATGTGCTCGGCAATGGCACCTGTGAACATAGAGCCAGAAAGATCGCGCTCGGTAATCACCGGGAATCCGTTGGCAAGCGAGTAGCGTAGTTGCTGGCCCACGATCATCCGCGCTTTTTCGCCATGAATGGGTGATACTTCAGTACCCTCCTCGAATATCTTGCGCAGGAGATTTTGATATTGCGCATCCGGCGTGCGTTCGCTGTATGGCTTCATACAGGGATTATTCCACATTAAGAACAGGTTGGTCAAACCCACCAATGCACGCTTGTGCGGGGAGGCGTAGTGTGCGATAATGGCTCTATGATAGGTGATGAAAAAAAGTTACTGATCTTGTTCGGCTCGCGTGCGACTGGCCACGCCCGTGCTGATTCAGATTGGGATGTGGTAGTCGTTTATAGATGTGTCCAGAGAGGGCATCTTACCTGATCGTCTGGCGCGGACTCTTCTGAAAAGCGCGAAACTCCGCACCATCCTCGTACACGAATACGATTTTGAGGAGGACTACCAAAAGTTTTACGAATCAGCAAAAAAATTCCTCCCTGCGTATCACGAGTATTTAGACGCGATACAGAAATATATCTCAAAAGAATAGATTTTGCCTCGATATTGAGATATAAAAATAAAAGGTCGTGAGGAAGCAACTAACTCAAAGATATAATTATGGAAGAGAACCGATTTCGGCAAAGTGACGATGAGCAGACCAAAGAATCATTGCGTAAGTATTTATATCACTATCCGGCAGAAGAAAGGCGTCCGAACCTTGAGGGAATGGTTGAATTTGCGCAACGGCTTGGGAGTCCCATTTCGGAGCGAGTCGGCGCCCAATCGCGAGAAGACGGGTGGTATGTGAATATGCCTGACGGGACGACGCAACGGGTTGCGACATTTGAAGAAAATCCTCCAGAACATCCACCGAGAGATCTCTTTATTGTTTACAATTCTAATGGGACATTTGCCTTTGGGAGGACAGTGTTTGGAGCGGAATTTCATATAGAGCGAATGGAATAAAGACTACTGTCTAGGATGCGTCTAGATAGTGTTTGCTTTTGAGGAGAGAATGAAAAAGAGGCCGGCGGACAAGTCCGCTCGGCCTCTTGCGTTGTATTGGGCATTCTATTCTAGGGTGGGTGCGCTCTATTCCTCGTAGTCACTGATTTGCCATTTATG
>JBASTK010000080.1:0-2341 GCA_049274855.1 Candidatus Sungiibacteriota bacterium
CAATTCTATTTTGCCTTTGATTTCCCAGTTGTTTTTTGCCGCCCACTCTTGAAAATCCGCGGCTAATTTCTCGCGCTCTAACGGATCGCGAATCACGCCGTGATGCAGGATTTTAGCGTCGCGCGTCTCGTACTGGGGTTTGAAGAGAGCGGCGACTGCTCCTGACGGCGCCAGCAGGCGCCGTACAGAACCCAGTATATCACGAAGCGAGATGAGCGACACATCAATCACCGCGATATCTATGGGGTCGGGTAGTGCGTTCAGATGACGCACATCGGTTTGCTCCATCACGACCACGCGCGAGTCCTGCCTTATTTTCAATGCGAGTTTGCCCCGTGCCGTATCAATTGCGTACACTTTTTCAGCGCCTCGGCGCAACAAAACCTCGGTAAATCCTCCGGTCGCGGCGCCAATATCCGCGCATATTTTTCCCGCGGCATTTATGCCAAACTCCGCGAGCGCGGCTTCCAATTTGTATGCGCCCCTGCCGACATAGCCGTCCGCGTTTTTCACTTCAACTTTTGCGTCCACGCCAACGAACTGCGCGGGAGAAATGGCTTTTTGCCCGTTCACAAACACTCTCCCCTCGGTGACAATGACAAATGCCTCTTGTTTGTTTTTTATTACCCCCCGCTCTTGCAAAATCTCGTCAAGCCGTCTTTTTTTCATAAACTGGATTCCCGCATGCGCGGGAATGACACATACGACCGAGTAATCATACTGTCATTATTTCTTTTTCTTTGGCGGCGGTCATATCTTCTATTTTTTTATTTGCCTCATCAATGATTTTCTGCGCGCCTTTTTTCTGGCGGTCGCGCTCGTCCTCCCCTATTTCTTTTGCTTTACATTTATTCTCTATTTCTTTGAGCGCATTATCCCGATCGCGGCGCATACGAATACGGGCGTCCTCAATCATTTTGCCAAGCAATTTTCCCAAATCGCGCCGGCGATCCTCAGTCAATTGGGGTATAGTAAGCCGTATTGCATCGTGATCCGTAATCGGCGCCAAACCAAGGGCAGATGCCTGAATTGCGCGCTCAATGGGCTGGACCGCGTTTTTATCCCACGGCTGTATCACGATCTGGCGCGCGTCCGGCACCGCAATCGCGGCGAGCGCTTTGAGCGGCGTTTTCACGCCGTAATAATCCACCTCTATATGCTCCACGAGCGCTGATGTCGCGCGGCCCGTACGGAGCGATGCCATTTCCTCGCGCAGATGCGCAAAAATACTATCCATTTTTTGTTTGAGGTCATTCATAAGATTTAATGTATATATTTATACAACATTCTCACATTCTCAAGAATGTGAGAATGTTACTGGCGTACTTTTTTCCCACTCTCCTTCATCGCGCAGTGGTGACAAAAATAATTTCCGGGCGGCGCGGATGCACGAATATCTTTTGTAACGACGACCCCAAGGAAATTGTCTTGACGCTCCAGCTCGTCCCGCCATCGCGGCTTTGATAAAAATCCGCGCCGGCAGTAACAAAAATCGTGCCGTCGCGCGCCGGATGCACAGCAACCCCGCCAAGCACATTCCCCTGTCCGGTGATGAGCGTCGTCATCCTGCGCCAATTAAATCCTCCGTCCGATGAAGAAAAAAGAGCGTCATTGCGCGCAAAATAAAGAATCGCTGGATTACGGGAGTCAATGGTAAAAGTAAAATCGGGCGCTGTGCGGGAAAAAGTAAGCTGCCAATTAGCATAAGGATGAGTAATGGTACCTGGGGGAGCGGTTCCACTGTTATCCGTAGGACTGCCAAGGTCAGTCCATGTCGCTCCGGCGTCAAATGTCTTTGCAATCGTACCAAGCGCGGTAATAACATATCGCTCTCCAGGAAATGATGTATTCACTGCGAGCACCGCGAGCGATGACGAAAATGTCCGCACGATCCGCCATTGCCTGCCCGCGTCTTGTGATAAGAGAAGGCGTCCATCACCCGTCGCAATCGTAATTTCATCCGGAGACGATGGCGCCGTGTATATATCAAATACTGCCATGCCGTCTTGAGTCGCCGCATAAATTTCTCGGAATGACGCGCCGCCGTCTTCGCTTCGCAATACCCTGCCTCGATTATCTTGTACGACGGCAATATACATTACCTCGGGCTTTATCTTGTTGATTGCGATTTTATAAACATCGGCTCGGGACTGGAGCGTATTATTTGCATCATTTATTTTTCGCCATACCGCGCCGCTATCCTCACTTTTCCAAAGACCTGATCCAACAGCGCCGACAAAGATTACATCATTATTTGCCGGATGAAACGCAATATCCAAAATCCCCAACGGAATCGTCTGCCGGTTGTCGCGATTAAACTCCGCCGCGCCCCACTGCTGTC
>JBASTK010000081.1:0-3774 GCA_049274855.1 Candidatus Sungiibacteriota bacterium
ATATATCCCTCATGGGATAGCAAGACGCCCAGACACGCTATCCTGAAAGATTTTTTTGCAGAGCTGCAAAAAAATATTAAAGCAGAGCGGCCGGAGATCATCCTCTCCGCGGACTTATTCGGCTATGTCGCAAATCAGGGAGAGGACGCTACCATCGGTCAGCGGCTCACGGATATTGCGCCATTCTTTGACTATCTATCATTTATGGTCTATCCCTCGCACTACTACGCGGGACTGATGGTATCGGCAGATTCAGTACGCAATCTGCCTGCGGTAAATTACACGGTTGCCGAGGCGCGCGCAAACCCCGACATCGTCGTCGGCCGCTCACTCCTTGCCGCACTTGATTTTTTGAATCCTGCAGTTGCCTCTTCCACAGCGGCATCTGCGAAAAAAGGGGCGGGTGATATGCTTCAACAACAGGCAACATCGGCAGCGGTACGGCCGTGGCTTGAGGATTTCTTCCACGAGCAAGATCGCCTCGCGGGACGGCCGTATGGCGCACAAAAAGTCCGCATGCAAATTGATGCCGCAGAAAAATCCGGCGGCAACGGCTGGCTCCTCTGGAACGCCTCCAATGTCTACAGTGAATCAGCCCTCAAAAAAGAATAGATACTTTATTGACGAAAAATAAACCATATGCTATTCTTTTTTCAGATCTATCGCCAAAGTGTTCGGCTTCAAAGGTAAATTTCGGTCGCGAGAAAAGAACTCTCTGGCCACAAAGAAAGGCGGCGGAAATGGGTAGCTTCACCAAGAATATGATTAGGTTTCCCCTCTATCGCACAAAGGGTATCGGCATCGAGCTCATCGGCATTGAGGAAGGTGCCTCGTTAGAAAAGATCGAGGCGTTGTGCCAAAAATTTAACGAGGCAATACTTCCTCAACTCCCAAAGGGCACCCCCTCGGCAAAGATCGTTGATGGTTTCGAAACCGTCCAGCTTGTGCCGCAAGTCATGCTCTGATGATGACGCGGTCTAATCTAGTTTCTCCTGCACGTTGTCTGTGCAGGAGATTTATTTTAATCAGGAACTTTAATACTCACAGTCCGTACAACATAGGGGGTACAGTTTTATTACTCGCGTATTATCTGAAAGCGAGCCAATCGCCGTTTCGTGCAATGTGGAGGGCTGGATAACAAATTGCCGAAGCGCGGAAGGAGGGAGACGGGGGCCGCCCGACCAGTTGAGGTCGGGCGGAACACCGAGGGCTCCCCCTGAACGCGCGAGGACAATTTGTCCAGACCGCAACCCTGCACGAAACGGCGATTGGGGAGCAAAATTACACTACTTTGAGTTCAACAACGCCTGATACTCCTGCTCCCGCTGGTCAATCAGCTTAATTACCTCATCAATATCTTTTGCTGAAAGCGCCGCGGGAGGCGCTGGCGGCGGCAGCGCCGCCGTCTCGCTGGTGCGCACCGTATAAAAAAGATATGCGTCAACCGCAACCATCGCTAAAAAGACACACGCCAAAAACAATACACTAGCGAATATCATATTTGCATCAGTGAGGAGCTTTTTTATACCCGCTGGTTTCAATTTTTTGAATAGTGTCTGAAAAGATTCCATATCTTATTATCTTATTGAGTTCGGACGCGCAACGACAGCACAAGCCGATCAGACGGCCCGGATTGTGACACAAAATTCTGCGATTTTTTCTCTTCCATAATCTGCGTCAATGTCATGACATACGGCAAATGCTCAAGCAGGCGCATATACCGCACCATCCTATCTTGTCCGTTCCCTTCCACAATCACACGGAGTCCCAAATGATCTCCATCGCTCCCCGCATCATCCACTTCAATCACAACCGCGGTGCCGGTCGCACGCCCCAGATCTTCAAGCGTATGCAAAAAGGCAATCGGGTGCGCCCGATCAGCAAAAAATCCAATGATGCGGGTGATGTCCTGCCGGCGCTCAACGCGCAATGCGCTGACCGCCTGCGCGCGCAGGCGGTCTTGCGCCAGCCCATCCAAACGCGCAGTAAGCTCCGCGCGCACCGCATCATCCCGCATTACGCCGGATGCCACAAACCAAAACATCCACAGGCATACGCCGAATATCAACGCGGATACGGCGCTTGCGGCTATTAATTTTTGCTGAGGAGTAAATCGCATATTAAAGCCCAGATGGCAATTTTAATTTTGCTTTTGCTGAAAATCGAATGTCGCGCTCACGCACAATATCAGCAAGCGGAAAAGAAACTTCAAGGAAAAGGCCTGATGCGCGAAGACGCTGTTCAAACGCAAGCAGTTGATCGCGCGTCCCGGCGCGGCCGTCAATAGCGACATCACCAGTAGAACGGATAAAAAGCGAAGTGACCGCAATTCCCTCTCCGGGCGCAGAAAATTTCTCCATAATATCAGCTCCTGCGGCAGAAATAGTCAGAGATGTCCGCACCTCCATAATATTATTTCGTATTCTTTTTGCCTCAATAAGAATCTCGTGCGCCGTACCGCGGCCCGAGGCGTCTTGTTCGGCGACTGCAAGCGTCCGCTCCAGTTCCAACCTAAAAAAATGTGAATAAAAATACGAAGGGAGGAGTAGAGCGACTCCGGTAATGGCAATCAAAAGAAAGCACAGCGTGAATAGGGTTACCGCGCGGCACGCCTCAGTCATGCGAATGATTACTTTTTCTTCCTGTGGAAGTAGATTGACAGCAAGCATATCTCCGATGTTATTAATTGTCAGTTATAAATTAGCAGTAGGTCTAATGATAAATCCTATCGCATACCGCGCAGAGCGAGTCCCATCGCCGCGGTGAACGCCAGCGCCTGATGATACGGCACTACGGGGATACTCCTGTCTTTACTCTGAGACAATACCGCAAAAGGATCTGCTAGCAGAACCGAAACCCGAGTCGCCACCGCAAGATAAGTGTCAAGTCCATAAAGACCCGCATCGCCGCCGGAAAGCAGTATCTGATTTATCCTATCGCCAGCGCCATGCGCATGCGTAACATGATCGCGGTAATATGCCACCGTACGATTTAATTCGTCAGCAATGGCGGCAAGAGATGGCATGAGCGCCGCGTAAAGCTTGCCGTCGTGGCTCGTTTTTGAAAGCCCTATCTCTTTCTTTATCCGTATCGCTTCCTCTTCACTCACCCCGAGACCAGTCGCAATATTTTTTTCTAAGACAGACCCCCCGATACCGATAGTCGCGGTAAAAATAATAGCGCCGCCGGCAACAATAGTAAAACTCGTCCGCGTGCGTCCCATATCAAGAACAATCTGCGCCTCGGGAGATGCGAGGTCGCGCACCACAGCACGGATAATCGCCTGCGATTCCAATTCTAGCGCCGCCGCCGTCAATCCCGCCGCCTTTATGGCGCGAACATACGGCAGAACAATTTCTTTGGGGAATGCGGTAACCACTATATCGCGATGATCAATCTCGCCGCCATGCGAATGAATCTCTTCAAAATCATATATCATGTCGTCGGGCGCCAAGGGCACCTGGCCTTCCATGGCCCAGCGCACCGCGCCAGCCATTGCGTCCTCCGCCACGCGCGGCGTCTGCAATAATTTCAAAAAACTTTTCTCCTCGGGCAAAGAAACAACCATACCCGAGGAACGGAATGCGTATCCCGCACGAGCCGCGACTTTTGCAAGCGCTATTACCAATGCATCTTCGCGCTCCACCACGCCGCGCACCACCACGCCTTCGGGGATTTCCTCCTCGCCGTAGTCAACAAGCGTAATGCCAGAACGATGCCCCCTTCCGCCAAATATGCGGCGCGATGGCACAGCAAACCGCGCATATTTAATAC
>JBASTK010000082.1:0-13430 GCA_049274855.1 Candidatus Sungiibacteriota bacterium
CGAGGGGCAGACCTTTATTGACGCAACAGTGAATGGCGGAGGGCATGCGCGGGCGATTGCGGAGTATATCAGTCCTGCGGGAAAAGTGATCGGCATTGATTGGGACTGCGATCTTATAAGGGAATCAGGAATTAAGAATCAAGAATTAGGGATTACAAATATTACACTTGTCTGCGATACCTATGTGAATATAAAAGCGATTGCCGAGAATCAGGGCGTGAGAACGGTAGATGGGATTTTGTTTGATTTGGGATTCAGTTCTCATCATCTGGAGAGATCAGAAAGAGGATTCAGTTTTTTGCGTGATGAGCCCCTGGATATGCGGTATAACTCTGAGGATAACCAACTGATCGCGGAGAGAATAGTGAATACATGGCAGGAAGAAGAAATTACCAAGATACTTTGGGAGTACGGCGAGGAGCGGTGGGCGCGGCGCATTGCAAGAGGCATCGCGGAGGCACGCGCCAAAAAGAAAATCGTTTCCAGCAAGGAGCTTGCGGACATTATCGTACGGAGTATTCCGCGCCACGCAAGCAACCGCATTCATCCCGCGACCAGGACATTTCAGGCATTGCGTATTGCGGTTAATAGTGAGCTTGAATCACTGGAGCGGGTTCTGCCTCTTGCGTGGGAATTACTTGTACCCGGCGGACGGCTTGTGGTTATTTCGTTCCATTCGCTTGAAGATCGTATGGTGAAGATATTTTTTAAGGAACAAGAAAAGCAAGGGACGGTGCGGATGCTGACGAAGAAACCTATCCGCGCATCTTACGAAGAAATACGAGTGAATCCTCGCAGTCGCTCGGCGCGGCTCCGGGGAGCGACAAAAATATGACGACATTGATTCTCACTGCACAAAAAATAATTCCGCATATCGGTATCAAGAGCCGTATTGCGGGGATGCAAGGCACTTTTCTTGTCTTGAATGCGCGCGGATTATTAAGTGTGGCACTACTTGGATTAATGGCGGTCGGCGTAGCAGGATATATTTCATTGGTGGTATATTCGTTTAATTTGGGCATGCAGCTGCGTGCGGCCGTTGCCATTCAATCAGGAGAGGAGCGGGCGGTAAAAAATCTTGATATAGCGGCACGCGAGCGCGAAGCGAATTTTGCCGTGCGGTATCAAGCTGCTCTGGAAGGCATGTATAATGTTTCTGCGGTGATATATCTTGAAGGCGGCAGTGTTGCAATGCGATGATGATAAATTTGCTATGAAAAAATCATTTGATAAGATTTTTGAGAGGCGGATTATTCTGATCCTCCTCTTTTTTCTCGTGGCATACGGCGCGTTGGCAAGCCGTCTTTTCTTGATGCAGATTGTGCGGCACGGCGAATCTGTCCGTATGGCGGCGCGCCAGCACGGCAGAAGCGAGGAGATTTCAAGCGAGCGCGGCACGATTTTTGCGGGCGATAAAACAGGAGCCAGTATTCCTTTCGCGCTCAATAAGACATACAAGATTCTTATCGCGTCGCCGAAGTTGATTGCAAATTCAGAGGAGACCGCATCGGTAATTGCAGAGGCATTTCATCTTGATAAAGCCGATGTTATGGCCAAGCTTGCTAAAAAGAACGATCCCTATGAAGTGCTGGCGCGTAAAATTGAATCGGATGCCGCGGATCAGTTCGCGGCGCAGGCGGGCCTGCCCCGTAATACAACTTTGGCAACATCCGTTTTGACGCCTTCGGCGCCAGCCGAAGGTGATATACGGGGCCTGCCCGTAGGCATTTCATTTGAAGATGAGACGCGCCGCATCTACCCCCACGGCCGCATGGCGGCGAATACTATCGGATTTGTCAGCAGTGATCAGGGAGTGGAATCCGGCAAATACGGCATTGAAAAATTTTATAATACCGAGTTGTCCGGCGCCAGAGGATTATGGGAGGGCGCGAAGGACGCTTTGGGATTTTGGATTGCTTTAGGACGGCGTATTGTGCGTCCGCCAAAAGACGGCGCATCGATACTGCTGACGATTGATTATCCAATTCAGCGCAAAGCAGAAGAAATACTTTCTGCGGCGCGCAAGAAATGGGATGCGGCATCCGGGCTCGTTATAGTGATGGATCCGAAGACCGGCCGCATCTTGGCTGATGCGCGGGACCCCACCTTTGATCCAAACGAATTTTTCAAAGAAAAGGACTTCGGCATTTTTTTGAATCCAATGGGCGAGGCATCGTATGAATTTGGCTCGGTCATGAAGCCAATTACTATGGCGGGAGCACTGGAAGAAAAATTGGTAACGCCGGCGACGACATACAATGATACGGGTGAGATAAAAATAGGATCATTTACGATTCGCAATTTTGACGGCAATGCGTACCATACGATGAGTATGACACAGGTATTGGAGAAGTCGCTCAATACCGGCGTGGTATATGTGGCACGGCTACTCGGCAAAAAAAAGCAGGAAGAGTATCTTCGTGCGTTCGGCTTTGGTGCGCGTACCGGCGTGGATCTGCCGGGCGAGGTTGCGGGCGATCTTTCCAATTTGAAATCCGGGCGCGACAGCGATTTTGCGACAGCTTCTTTCGGGCAAGGGATTGCGATAACACCAATCCAGCTGGCGGCGGCAATGGGCGCCATTGCCAATAAAGGAATACTGATGAAGCCGTATGTGGTGGAGAAGATCACCGATGATTCCGGTAATGTCGCGGCGCATAATCCTGAAGTAGTGCGTCAGGTGATTTCATCAGCAACCGCGGAAATCCTGACCAAAATGCTGGTGTCTGTGGTGAAAAACGGTTATGAGGATCGCGCCGGAGTGAAAGGATATTTTATAGCAGGCAAGACCGGCACCGCGCAGATGCCAAAAAAGGACGGCCGCGGATACTCGGATATGGTAATACACACATTCGTAGGATACGCGCCGGCATTTGACCCGAAGTTTCTTATCCTCTTGCAATTGAATGAGCCGCAGGGCAATCGGTTTGCCGCCAACACCTTGACAACGGTATTTCATGATCTCGCGGAGTTCATCCTGCATTATTATGAAGTTCCTCCTGATGAAAAGTAAATTCTCGCAGGGGTTTCTCGCAGGGGTTGAACCCCTGTAGAATTGGATGTAGAATGTGACTATGCCGACTGTGAGACCAAAAATTATCGTCGGGGAACTCTATCATGTGTATAATCGCGGCGTTGAAAAGCGGATTACTTTCATGACGCGACAGCATTATATGCGTTTTATTGCAGCAATGCAGTTTTTTAATACCTCGCGTCAAGTCACACTCCGAGATTTTTTAGGGAGTAATGTCATTAAAAAAACAGGGGTTCAACCCCTGCAAGAGGGGCGGCGTTTGGTACAGATTGGCGCGTTTATCCTTATGCCTAACCATTTTCACTTTTTACTGAAGCCATTGGTAGAAGGTGGGGTATCGCTTTTTATGCAAAAATTAGGGTCTGGATACACTGCCTTTTTCAATTTGAAACATTCACGAAGCGGGGCATTATTTCAGGGAAGGTATAAGGTGAAGCATATTGACAGTGATCGGTATGCGAGGTACATACAGGCATATATTCCTTTGAATGCGCTTGATCGGGTGATGCCTAATTGGCGGGAGGATGGCATTAAAAGGATAGATGATGCCAAGCGCATTGCCGGCGTACATTCGTGGTCAAGTTTTTCGTCATACATCGGTGAAAATAGATTCCCTGGCATTCTTGATCAGACATTCATTAATGATTTTTTTGAGACGAAAAAGGAGTTTGAAGATTTTATATTTTCGTGGAGCGAGGATGATAATAAATATATATTTGGAATGGTGGCCGGTTAAGATCTACAGGGACTACAGGGGTTCAACCCCTGTAGTCCCTGTAGATGGGGCGTTATGGAAATAGAAAAGCCGCTTGCGGGGTGCGCAAGCGGCGATGGGATGCCAAACTACGAAGGGTTTGACGAGGACGGTTTATCCGCCAGATTGAGGTCTAAAGCGAATAGCCGTATGGAGACGCAGAATAGAAAATTCTGCTTGGTCGTTGGGGCCAACCGGCTCAATGCTCATACCATGGGTTTCGGCAATAATCTTGCCGAGACACCAAAAATCATCGTCCGACTTTAGAAAATGAGCATAGAGGCGGGGGGAATATTTTTAAATGGATTGCGGCGCTTGCAAGCGCCGCGCTGAACATCATCGTACGCCAAGAGGAGTATTGGAAAAATAATTGAAAATGAGGTACGCTATTGTCTGGGCTCCTATCGTCTAGCCTGGTTAGGACGCCAGGTTCTCATCCTGGTAACCCGGGTTCAAATCCCGGTGGGAGCAAATAAAGTGAGATCCCACAGCGTGCAAACTGCTTTGCACGCGTCGGGATTTGAAGGGTGGACCCGTGCCGCCGCAGGCGGCGGGAACACCCAGGGGATTTCCGAGGGGGAAATCAAATCCCGGTGGGAGCAGTACGCAATATAATAAGTGTTTAATTTTATATGTATGAATGCTATTTATGCACGGGAAGGCGTGGCATTTCATAAAGACTCTGAGAAGGAGACGTCTGCGTCCGAGCAATCACTTGAAAGAAATCGGGAACATATTTTCCGATCTATTATCACGCAAAAATTATTGAGCGAGATTGAAGATGCGCTTGGGGATAATGATTTTTCCGACGAGGAGATTGACCGATTTGAAACATATCTGCGTACATTGCCCGAGGAACGAGTGCTGGGCGTACTCGCCGTTCCCTATGAGCTGAAAAACAGCGTGTTTGGCAACGCGCGAAAAGCAGAGACGACACCTGAAGCATTAGTGAGACAGTTGGATGAGAGCGCTCAGAAATACGGTTTTACCGTTGGCTATCATATCTCCCGTGCGCGTCTTCCGATTATGCATGATCAGAAAAATCCTGATCAAGAGACATGGAATATCATTGGCAATGAGTTAGACGACCGCGACGATATGAATATGGCATACTATAGTTTGGACTATGAAAATTTGTTTCGTAAGAATCGTGGTACTTTTCTGTATCTCGTACGCGCCGAACTAGGCTCTCAGACCGCGCACAAGCGCGATCTGAAAAATAATTGGGGACGGGCACCCCAGCTCTCTATTATCGCAGAGTTTAATATCATAGAGATAGAAGAAAAATTGAGGGAGTTATTGCCAAAAAAAGAAGAGTAGAAATTCTTTGTTGTAGAGTATTATATGAAGATCCCCTGCTGTACATTTACACAGCAGGGGATTGTGTTAGCGCATCGTGGCATAGGTAATCCACAGATGCTTGGCGAGCTCGGCTTCGCCGCGCTCATTCATTTCTCTTTCCACCCACCGGGCAAGCTCCGTGTCTTTTGCAAAAAGCCCTTGGAGCAAAATGAGGAGTTTCGCCGCAGTAGGATGGTCCAGAAATCTCTGGTTTCTGATAGTCCCGCGAAGCAACATATTAGCAAAAATAATGTCGCTTGCTGAGAACACGCCATTGGTATCCATATCAATGGATTCATGGAAAACCAACAGCAGAATTTTCGTGAGAACTTCTCTATTATTGTCCACGGAATTCCTTCCTTTGTTTTTGTGTGTGTTTTGGTACGACCTCCTATTATACAGATAGTAGGAAGTTTTGCAAGTGGTTTGAGGCGTACCTAACCTAAGCCCTACCACAGGAACCCTATTTTTTCATAGGCATCGCGGAGGGTTTTTTCGGCAATCGTATGGGCCCGTTTTGCGCCGTCGTCAAGGATCTCCTGTATGGACTTTTCATCGTTTGAAAGTTTGCGATATTGTTCTTGAATGGGCGCGAATTTTTCTATCAATAATTCCGCGAGGTCGGATTTGAAGGCGGCATAGCCCTTGCCCGTGTAGTGGACTTCTATTTCTTTGGTTGGTGTGTCAGAGAATGCCTGATAAATGCGCATGAGGTTGGCAATGGCGGGTTTTTGCTCCTCGTTGTAGATAATTTCTGATTCGGAATCCGTGACGGCGATTTTGATTTTGCGCCGTATCTCTTCCGGCTCGTCCAGCAGGGAAATGTAATTGGCGGTACTTGCCGCGGATTTTGACATTTTTTTCGTCGGGTCGTCCAGCCCCATAATTCGCGCCGTGTCTTTTTGGAGCAGTAATTCCGGTATCTTAAATGTTTCGCCAAAGCGAGTATTGAACTTATTGGCAAGTGTCCGCGTCAATTCAAGATGTTGCGATTGATCTTCGCCGACTGGCACCACCGCAGTTTGATAAAGCAAAATATCTGCCGCCATCAGTATCGGATAATTGAAGAGACCGGCAAGGTTCCCCGCATTTTCTTTTTTATCCTTAAACTGCGTCATCCGTTCCAGCTCGCCTAATGGCGTGATGGTATTTAAAATCCATGCGAGCTCGGCGTGCGCCGGCACATGGGATTGGACGAATAAAACTGATTGTTCAGGATTGATCCCGCAAGCGATAAGAAGTTTTGCCATGCGGAGCGTGTTTTCGCGCAGTTCTTTCGGCTCTTGGGGCACGGTGATAGCGTGCAGATCCGCGATCATGATAAAAACACTATGAGTTTTTTGCATTTCCACCCATTGGCTAATGGCACCCAGATAGTTGCCGATGTGTATGACGCCCGATGGCGCAATACCGCTCAAAAGTATTGGTTTCGTCATAATGTTTTTTGAAATTCGTTATCTTTTTAGGCGCGCGGCAAACGCGAAGGCAAAAAAATAGCGGTCAAGATCTGCAAGGGATGATCGGTATTCTGCGCCTCCCAACAGCGCGTCAATAAAAAGTTCCCGTGTGCGGGTAAGCTCTTTGAGGCGCGCGCGCCAACGGGAATCCCTGATGGTAAGATCCATGAGTTCCAGCGCGCGATCCGCCGCGGCGGTAAAATGCTCCTGATTCTTTCCCTGCCAGCGGTTTGCGCGCGAGATTTCGCTTCCGATATTGCCCATCTGCTCGGCAAGAGAAAATGCCTGCCATCTGCCTGCGGATAATGTTTGATGGTGGATAGTCATGCGGGTATCAATTTTTTTATGATAGCGCGTATTTTTTCCTGCATATCTTGGCTTTCAATCATACGGGAGCGATTTCCCCGCGATGGGCGCACATTAATCATAGAGTTAAATTCTATCCATTCGCCAGCGGATTTTTCCGGATAGAGATTGATGCCCCAAAGATTTTCTTGGAGAGATCCATTTTCAAGGAGGACTGCCTCTTCGTCCGCGTGCAATTCTCCGCCGATTGCCATAATTGCTTTTTCCACATCCACGACTGCTTTTACCATATCTCCAAATTGATCTTTTGCGATGTGTTCAATGTTGTGTTTGCTTATTGCATCAGTGATGATTTGTATCTTCATGGGGTGTATTATAGCACTTTTATTGCACGAAAAAAGTATTTGGTTATCTCCAAACGACACCCCTTATTCGCACGAATAAGGGACATAGTACCACATTTCTATGGCGCTTTTATACCTCAATGACTACGGGTAATACCATGGGCCTGCGCTGGGTTTTCTGGAATAGGAACTGGCCGATTTCTTCGCGCAGATTATCCCGCACATGCGTCCAGTTGATGGGGCGCGCGCCCCCTGCGGTCGTCTCCTCTACGATCTTGCGCGTGCGATTGCGCACATCTTTGAGCAAGTCCTGTGATTCTTTGAGATAAATAAATCCGCGGGAGATAATGTCCGGGCTGGTCCGCACACGGCCGGTCTTGGCATCTACTATGGCTATGATAACAAATATGCCATCGCCCGCCAAATGCTGGCGGTCGCGCAAGACGATTTCTTTTACATCGCCGACACCGAGTCCATCCACCATCACATAGTCAGTCGGCGCGCGCTCGCTTAATTTCTTGATGTCGTCCCGCCCCACACTTACTATCTCGCCGTCTTCGGCAATGACGGCGTGCCCGGCAGGCACGCCGGTTTCCACGGCAAGCTCCGCATGGAGCTTGAGCATGAAGTAGGTACCGTGGATCGGCATAAAGAATCGCGGCCGCGTCAGCTCAATCATCATTTTCAGCTCATCGCGTTTGGCATGCCCCCCGGCGTGAATGTCCATCGTGGCATAGTGGTAGACCTTGGATGCTTTTTTGAAGAGCACATCTTTGAGGCGCTGGACTGTCGCCTCGTTGCCGGGAATTACGGAGGAAGAAAAGATAACAGAGTCGCGTTCTTTGAGTGAGATGTTTTTGTGCTCGCCATTGGCAATGCGCATAAGCACCGCGCGATCCTCGCCCTGCGCGCCGGTGCAGGCGATCGTAATGCGCTCATCCGGATAATTGTGCAGTTCTTTTGCCTCAATGAGCGTGCCTTTTTTTACCGAGAGATATTGAAGCGATTGCGCTACGGCGACATTCTCCTTCATACTATGCCCCTCAATCAATACCTTGCGATTATATTTTTCCGAGAGCCAGATCAATTGCTGGATGCGCGTCAGGAGCGACGCAAAGGTTGCCGCGATAATCCTGCCCTGCGCGGCTTTGAAAATTACTTCCAGCGATTTTTGCACATCCGCCTCTGAAATCTGATGCCCTGGCATTTCGGCATCCGTGCTTTCGGAGACGAGCAGGAGCACCCCTTGGCGTCCAAGCTCGGTGAGTCGTGGGATATCAGCCGGGCGTTCGTTGACCGGCGTATGGTCAAATTTCCAATCGCCAGTATGGATCACGGTGCCGACCGGCGTACGCAGTACCACGCCGACCGAATCCGGGATATTGTGATTGACATGGAAAAATTCAACGCCAAACGCGCCGAGCTTTATTTTTGATTCGGGAGTGACGGTGTGAATCTCGGGTTTTTTGGCGCGAGTAAATTCCTCTTGCCGTTTGAGAATGACGCCGCGCGTCAGGGCGGTCGCATAAATCGGCGGATTGCCGAGGGCGTCAAGCAGATGCGGGATGGCGCCGATGTGGTCGTAGTGGCCGTGGGTAATGATGATGCCGCGGATGCGGTCGCGCCGCGGCCGCAGATACTCAATATTGGGGATGAGATAATCAATGCCGGGCATATCTTCGTCCGGCCATTGGAGACCCATGTCCACAATGACAATATCATCCTCGTACTCGTAGATATAGCAGGAGCGCGTGACTTCGCCGCATCCGCCGAGCGGAATGACGCGCAGACGTCCGGCTTCTGTCGGCAGGACAATGGAGCGCGAATGTTGCGGCGGCGCATGGGGACGCGATTGGGGCTTATGGCCGTGCATTGTCGGGCGTCCGCTTGATCCGCGCCGCTGTCCGGCATTGCGGCGCCGTGTGGGTGCTGTGCGCGTAGGAGAAAATCGCGGTGCGGCGGCCGCGTGTATGGGTGCTTTGTACATAGATGAAGAATAATCCGAATTATCGCGCAAAATACGAATATAAAATATAGGTATTGCTCTTTAATCCGTACACCCCCACACCTATTTTGCGCTTGTGCGGATGCACCGATTGCATAGCGGCGCAGAATAGGTGTGGGGGTAAATAAAATAAATAAAAAATGAGTAAAAATAAACAAAATAGAGAGTGCCGAGGGCGGGATTTGAACCCGCACGAGCTTGCGCTCACAGCGCCCTGAACGCTGCGTGTATGCCAGTTTCACCACCTCGGCGGAATAGACCATTCCCTATGGACATCCCACTATGAAATCGGACTCAATCCAAGAAGTGAATATCTGAATTTGGTTTTGTTGAAATACTCTACCAGATCATCAGTCGCCTCATCAATATCCTGAATGAATCGGTTATGCGTGATTGCTGACCGTCCGCTCTTCCAGACATGTTCCTGAGGATTTTCCTCCGGCGCATATCTGGGAAAGTGAATAATTTTGATATTTCCATCAGCTTTGATGTATTCCTGAACAATTGATCCTTTATGCCATCCTGCATTGTCCCACAAGAGGGCGATTTTTTGTTTTGGGTAGATTATCCTGACTTGTTCAAGAATCTCTCTGGTTACATACATATTCTGCTTTTCGGTCTTGAAGGCGTGTTCGTCTCCGGTTTTCATGTTGAGGAATCCATATACTGATCTCCGCTTTCGTCCTCCGGTTGAGCACTCGATCTTGGGGTATTCACCTTGGGGCAGCCATACTTTTTGAATCGTAGTTCGGGTCGTCAGAATCATCTCATCTTCGGCGAGGATGATCGTGTCGTCCTCTTTGAGCAGGCGCTTGAGCTTGGGTTTTGCCTCTTTTTTCCACTGTTCAATTTCTTGTTCGTCATGCTCGCGGTACACCATACCAGGTTTGTGGTAGGTGAATCGAGCTTGCCTGAATACCAGATAGAGCGAAGTTTTTGATTTGTATTTTGTTTGGTATTCCTGCTCGATCCAATTCCCCAGTATGCCAGTTGTCCAGTGTTCGCTCACATACCCGCAATCTTTGGGCGTTTTTGTCTTGACGGTTTCAATGATTGCATGTCGTTGTTTCTTGGTGAGCAGCTCTTTGGGTTTTCCCTCTCGCTTGTCTATGAGTGCGGTAATGCCTTGGGCAAGGAAGCGTTTGCGTACATTGAATATCTGGGAGCGGGACAGGTCAGTGAGAATGCCGATGTCCTCTATGTCTGCCATGCGGTCAAGCAGGATGACTGCCTGCGCCCGTTTGGTCTCGGTACTTTTCTTGCTGATACGTACCAGATTACGGAGCTCTTGAATCTCTTGTGGTGTCAATCTCCTTGATTCCATTACCTCTATGGTACCATATTCAGTCCGATTTCATAGTGTGGTGTGCATAGTAATTTTTGTAAAGTCGTAGCCGAAACTTGGAAATCGCAGTAGGAAGATTATGAGGGGACAGGTTTAACAAATGGGTTTTGTCGCTACTGCTCGTACGGAACGAGATAAATGAGAGGACTAAGGTATGCTCACTATAGCATGTCGGTAAAAAATATGCAAGCGTTGCGTTTAGAGTTTGGTGAATAATGACTATTTATGCTCCCTTTGTCATTCCCGCGAAAGCGGGAATCCAGAGAAAAAGTAAGAAAACTGGATTCCCGATCAAGCATGCCCTCAACTTGATTGGGGGTCGGGAATGACAGAAAAATGTATTATTCACCAGACTCTAGGATATCAAAACGCGCGGCGGGTGGTGCGGTACCAGCGATTGATTTCGTTGAATCGGTCTGCGGGCAAGGTAATGCGGGAAAACGGCGCTCCGCCATCTTTTTTATCTGCGGTTTCTTCGACAAATTGCATATCGCGCGGCAGGAGATAGAGATACAGCTGGGTATAAAGCGGGACCGCTGGCAATGCGCGGGCCGCAATGCGTGCGAATTCCTGATATTTTTGGTCCCGTATCTCCCGATCAGCAGTATGTCGCGCATCCTCCAATATGCTATCAGCTTTTTTATCGGCAAAAAGAGCGATATTCAATCCCGGGTCTTTGATCTGCGATGAATGCCAAAATGCAAAAGGATCTGGCTCATAACCGTAGACCTGACCGAAGAGCAATATCTCAAATGCGCGCGGACGGATAACTGCCGTTTCCAGTTCCGTAAACGATCTCTTCTCTATATCTATACTGATGCCGATATCGGCAAGCATAGTTTTAATGAGCTCGGCGGCATGGGCGAGGTCGGGAGAATCTCCGGTGGTGAGGGTGAAGCGCAGGGGTGTTGCCACGAGTTTCTTTTTGCTGTCACGAATTTTCTTATCGCGCCTTCCGTCGCCGTCCGTATCTTTCCATCCTGCCGCGTCCATGACGGATCGCGCGCGGGTTAGGTCATATGCTGGAGTTGCTGATTGGTTAGCGCCGGAGGCGAATGTTTTTTGAAACGGAGGGAGAATGCTGTCGAGGATTATGGCGCCGCCGCTTGACGCCTCTTGAACGATTTTACTTTTATCAATTGCGCGCGCGATAGCTTCGCGTACTGCAATGTCTGCGAGGGCAGGCGCTATGTGGGTATTAAAGAAAATGCTAAAAATACGCGGTGTTGCAATACTAAACACCATACTACTGCCTGGATTTGCGTCTTTGGTGCGAATAGAGGAGATTGGTCCGAAGCCGTCAATCTCTCCTTTATGGATGCTTGCAATCATCTCGTCTTCGGTATTAAAAAATGCCAAAGTGATAGTTTGAAGATACGGCCCTTCGCGGTAATAGCGGGGATTGCGTGTTAGCGCATACCATAGCATAGCGCCTTCTGCGGTTGCCTTAAATCTGCTGAATTGATACGGCCCGGATCCCACGGGATGCAGATTGAGGTTATGGAGAAGCGCTTCTTCCGGATTAATGTTCTCCCATAGATGTTTTGGGATGATGCCTTGCGTGAGATTTTCAATAAAAGGGGCGTAGGGTGTGCGCAGGGTAAAGCGGATCGTATAATCATCAATCTTCTGCGTTTCAACGCCTTGCCAATTGATGCGCGCGGGACTTTTATATTGAGGATTTTGGATACGATTGATGGTAAAAATAACATCGTCGGCGGTGAGCGCGGCGCCGTCATGCCAGAGGACATTCTTTTTTAATGATATTGTGTATACTCTGCCGTCGCGGCTTATCTCATAGCGATCCGCAAGATCAGGTATGACATCGCCCGTGCTGTTATAGGTGATGAGGCCTGAAAATACCAATCGGCTAATATCGCGGTCCGTATCGCGTGAGAGATAGAGCGGATTAATAGAGCGAGGCGAGCCGATTATCCCCTCGGTGTATGAACCGCCGATACCAGGCACCGGATGAGTAAAGCGCAAGTATGTACGATAAATAAGTCCTCCGCCGGCAAGGATCGCAATACCAATGAGCAAGCCAAGCCGTTTTCTTTCTTGTCCAGAGAGAATGTGCGGCAGATAGATGATTTTACGCATTGTTAAAAGTTTCCACCGCCTCGCGAGGCGTGCGAAGTTATTGAGGATTTTTCTGGTATAATCTTTCATTATGAATTACCGCAGGATGATATTGAGGAGTGCCGCGGCAATAAAAAGTACGGCAAGGATGATAGTGGTGATAAAGAGCCACTGTTCAATGCCGCGCCGCGTGCGGTATGCGCCGCCGTCGCCGCCAAACGCGGGGGACAGCCCGCCGCTTCGGCGCTGGAGCAAGACGGCTCCGATAAGTAATGCGGAGATAATGATTTGGATGATCGGAAGTAGTTGTGTCATAGTCGGATAGCCCCAAACTAAGTTTAGGTCAGTAATGACCTAAACTTAGTTTGGGGCATTGCATCTATTAAAACAATACATTGATGAGCGCGAGCACTCCGGCGAGTCCCGCGAGCATACTTATATCCCCGCCAAAAGAGAATGTCTGGGGAAAGAGATAAGCCGCGAGCCAAATAGCCGCCGCATTGAGTATGAATTTCCCAATAAGTTTGAACATCTCTTTTATGTTATGTCTCGCAATAAGTAATGTCAATACAATAGACCTATTGTTTAATTTACAGCGTGATGATTGCAATTTCGGTGATCCGTTTGAAATCGCGGACATTGCGGGTGACGAGAGGCGTATTCATTTCAAGAGCAAGCGCGGCAATCGCCGCGTCTGGAAGCTTGAGTGAGGGAATATTTCTGCGAACCGCGCCCGCTTTTCTGGCACGCGTGCCGTCAAAAGGC
>JBASTK010000083.1:0-6073 GCA_049274855.1 Candidatus Sungiibacteriota bacterium
GCAACAGCGATAACGATAAAACCCCACTTCAGTATTTTGAGAAACAAACGCATGCCTCTATTGTAAAGAGTGCCAACGTATCGTCAACAAGAGTTATCCACTACCGCTGATTATTTTTTATGAGGTCTATACAACCCCGCAACATCCGCTAAATCCGGGTGCTGGCTTAAGATGGTGAGCGCGTCGCTAAGGGTCTTGCCCGGGTGCAGGGCTCGGATGATGCCTTTTGCATCGGCAAGAATTACCAGCGATGCGTCTCCGGCTAGCACTTCTTTTTGAGACAAGCCGAAAAGCGGCGGCAATGCTGAATTATCCTGATCGTTGCTGAAAAACCATCCGCCTAAATCCTCGATATACGCGAACAAAAAATCATGCGGCGGATCCGGCTCCGGGTATCGGCACCCCGAGAGGTAACAGGCGTATTCGTTTTCTCGGGGCTTTTCTCCTTTGTGCGGCCCATTGCCGCCAACCATGTCGTATTTTCGTTTCTGTACGGAGAAAAGATAAAACTTTTTACCCGTCGGGACATGCGTTATGGAGTATTGTTCTGGTTTGTCTCCAAAACGCTTCAGAGTATTGCCCGGCTGCAGAGGAGCGGGTTGCCCGACTTTCAACGCGCCAACTTCTTGCACGCCTGCAAGAAGCGAGAAGTCAGCGAGATCAGTGTGGAGCCGGAGAATGGGGAGCACGTCGGACAGTCCGCGATTGGGATATATACCGGCGATCTTGTTGTTCTGGTCGCCGATGAGGACGAGAGAGTGAATATTTTTGTTTTCTTTCCGATTAAGACCGACTTCTCCTTCGATTTCAGGATCGACGCTCGGTTTTTCCATCTGTAGCCATCCACCCATGGTTTGAATGAGGGCGCCGTCAAGGTCGCAATCTTCGCCGGAGCACCACATATCCGGCTGCACAATGGTTACATAAAATTTTGAGGAAGGTATCTCATAGAGCGGAGCAAAGGTGAAGTCCCCCGCGCCACCGGACGGCAGGTTGCTTCCTAATCGTAAGGGGCCGAAATGTCTTACGCCGCCGTATGCTGTATAAGGATTCAGAAAGAAAAAATACGCTAAAAAAGCACAACTAGCGATCATGGTGATCGCCGTACCACTCCGATAAATGACAGATTTCCCATACATACTTCAGTCAACCACTTCCAGCACACCAATGCTTTTGCCGTCGCCTTTACGCGCTTTAGCCAGGATGATGCAAAGATCGTCCCACCTGTTTTGTTTAAGGAGAGTAATGCATCCGGCAGAATGTTTTCCGGTATGGATATAGCGTTTACCTGTGTGACCGACCCGAAACCATATTTTTGCATATCGCGCTTCAAGATAGTGCAGTCCACCAGCATGCGGCATATCAGGTATCTCCACATCATAAAGCCCCTTTTTCCAACGCATCTTCGGATCGTCGGTAGTAGCGTATGCTTCATTTTTGAAGTGCAGAGTTTTCTCGGCTATTGAATATTTCAAGGAAACAGTGCCCGTTTGAGAATTTTTTGAAATCAGGTATGATTGGTTTTGCCCATCCAATGTCACAGACGCTTTCACTCCCCGCAAGGCACCTTCCATGATCGTGAAATACTCGCGTTTCGCTTCAATGCGATCAAAGCGGACTTTCAAGTACATAGGCAAGCCTTCTTCTTTTTTGTTATCTTCCCTGATTATTTTGAGTAATCCGTCATCCGTGGTATCAGGGATATAGTGAATAATGGACACTATTAATATCTCTACTGTCAGAGAAAAAACCGCGGTTTTTTGACCGGATACAAGACCGCGCAATTCTTTTACCGATATATCATAGGTAATTGTCTGCGGAGAGGTATTGCGCAAATCAACGTTCATTTTCACTTCCTTGCTTCCGATGTCATTGAAAACCAAATCCTGTTCAATAATCTTGATACTCATGGATAATTGCGATGATTCTTGATCAATTGTAAATTGTCCGATCTCGGCGTTCAGCGCGGCCTCGGTGCCGTTTTGGATTTTCTTGTCCATACGGAAAACTTGATTGAGGCAATCGATCTCAATCCGTATGTCATCACCAATGGAGTCGCCGCCGTACTTTATTTTCACCAGTTTAAGTTGAAGAAATTTAGCCATGATTGTTTTGTTATTTCTTAATGATAAAGAAATAGGATGTTTTTCAGAAGATGAGGTTATCCACCCTATATTATTCCGCCGTTGGAGAGGAGGTACGGCGGATCCGCGAAGATCATATCCACGGAGTTTTCCGGGGGCGATGCCAAAATATCCGAGCAATTCGCTTGATAGAGGGTGAAGTTTGTTTTTTTGTAGTAGGACGTTTACATGTGTCTATTATAGAAATACGTTTGCCATGCGTCAATCGCGGTCATCCACTGCCGTAATCAATCCATAAGAATCTCTGCATCTTCTGCGATAGTTTCCAGCAGATGCTCCGGGATTTCTCCTAAAAATCGCGAGGGCGGATTGATTTGGCTTGCGCCAAAATGCGTGCGCGAGAGCGCGAAGCTCAAGAAAACTTTTTCTTTGGCGCGGGTAAGACCGACATAGCACAGCCGCCGCTCTTCTTCAAGCTCGGACGGATTGAAGAGTGAGCGCGCGTGCGGGAATATCCCCTCCTCCATACCGACCATAAATACAATGCGAAATTCCAGGCCTTTTGCCGCGTGAAATGTCATTAAATGCACGACTTCCCGCATGGACTCACCTTCGGCGATTTCATCCTGATCGCTCATAAGCGCCACATCTTCCAGAAGTTTTTGCAGTCCCTCGGGCGGCGGGAGATCATCATATTTTTTTGCAAGATTGACGAGTTCCTCCACATTTTCCCAGCGCTCGTCCGCCTGCTCTCCCTCTTTGAGATATTCGCGGTAGCGGATGGCACGGACAAGATATTTGAGAAACTGCACGGCGGACAGCGTGGTTGCCTGCCGCGCGAGATCGTCCATGATCTCATTGAATCGCACGAGCGCCGGCGTTGATTTGCCGTCAAGCGCGGCGCTATTATGACCCGCCCGATGCCACGCCAGATATTTGAGCAGTGCCTGCTTGCCAATACCGCGGGTGGGCACATTGATGATGCGCTTCAAACTCACCAGATCATTGCGATTGAGTGCAAATCGGACATAGGCGAGGATGTCTTTTACCTCTTTACGCTGATAGAAGCGCACACTCCCGACAATTTTGTACGGGATGTTTTCTTTAATAAGCGCGTCTTCAATAGCGCGGGACTGCGCATTGGTGCGATAAAGCACCACGATGTCGGAGCGGCTCGTGCCATTGCGGAGTAGTTCTTTGATGGTGTCTGTGGTAAATTGTGCCTCTGCGCGTTCATGGGGAAGCGCTGTGATGCGGATAAGCTCTCCCCGGTCCTGATCTGTGGTGAGCGTCTTGTCTTTTTGCATGCGATTTTTTGCAATAACGCCTGCGGCCGCATCCAGGATGACTTGCGTGGAACGATAGTTTTGGCCCAGGATGATGACTTTAGCATCGGGCCAGTCCTTTTCAAAATTAAGGATATTGCGGTAGTCAGCGCCTCGGAATGAATAAATTGCTTGCGCATCATCCCCCACCACCGCGATATTGCGGTGCGTAATCGCGAGTTGCCGGGTGAGCGCGTATTGGCTGGTATTGACATCTTGGTATTCGTCCACATGGATATAGCGGAATTGATTTTGGTACTGCGCAAGCGTTGTGGGGTGTTCGTTAAATAGGCGCACGGTCTCGCACAGGAGATCATCAAAATCCATAGCATTGGCATCTCGCAGTTTCTTTTGGTACAGGACATACGATTCATGGAGAGTGCGGGGGAAAAGATCCGCAAGTCCCATTCGTTCCGCGTATTGCTCTGCCGTAGTGAGTTCGTTTTTAAGACCTGAAATTGTGTGGAGGAGCATACCCGGAGGAAATTGTTTTGGATTAATACCGAGCTCCTTGCCCGCGTCTTTCATGACGCTAAGCGCGTCGTCGGTGTCAAAAATAGTGAAGGAACGTTGATGGCCTATTTTCCCCGCGTGCACGCGGAGAATCCGTACGCAGAACGCATGAAATGTGCCGATAAATGGATGACCATAAGCCGGGAGTCGGGAGCCGGAAATGAGTTTTCCGATACGCAGTTTCATCTCCTCAGCGGCCTTATTAGTAAAAGTGACGGCGAGGATTTGATCGGGTGCTGTGCCGTGGCTGATAAGGTAGGCGACGCGGTGCGTGAGCACCCTTGTTTTTCCGCTCCCCGGTCCCGCGAGTATCAGTAGGGGGCCTTCGGTCGTGATGACTGCCTCGCGCTGTTTTTCATTAAGTCCTGCCAAAAGCTCTTCATTTTGCATTCATTCACCCTACCACAGCGCTGTCGTCGGCTCAATTTTCTCCGGTTATACGCAAGGAGTCGTAGTGCGTAAGCTGTGGATTACGTGGTTGACGGAAGAGGTGAAAAGGGATAGAGTATAAGGACGATAAGCGAAGGTCGCTTTTTTGTTTTATGGGGAGGGTTTCAATTGAATAATCAACGGATTTATTCGTACTGATTTTCCTCATTGGTCGCCGCAAGGTGACACTAAAAATAGGATAAGTAAGCCCTTTTTTAAAAAGGGTGAGGTTCATTTTATGAGCGTTTTAACGCTCTTTTTTGTTGGTTTTTTGGTATTCTTTGGTATCGCGCCGCGCCGCGCCGAGGCGGGATTTTTTGACAATATCTTTAAGTTCTTCGGAGGTGAAGGTCAGGCGGCTATTATAGATGCACCGTCATCCGATGGGCTTTCAATACCGCTTTTGGGGAGTGATCGGACGATAATGACGGCTGTCGGTGGACCGATCCAAGACGATATAGTACTTGTGGCGACCCAGGATAATGCGTTGGTGTCTACGCGCAATCCGTTGGGTATTTTACCAAGCGCAGGGGGATCGGATCAGATTGTAGCGTATACGGTGCAAGCAGGCGATACCCCTAGTGCCATTGCGGCTCGTTTTGGCATCTCGCTCAATACGCTATTGTGGGCAAATAATCTACGGAGCGCATCCGCCATCCATGCGGGTGATAATTTAGTGATTTTGCCGGTGACGGGCGTGCAGTATGCCGTGAAAAAAGGAGACACTATTGACGGGATTGCCAAAAAATTTGATGCAGATGCTATGGATATTATGAGTTTTAACGGTCTTGCAATCGGCGAGCCGTTGCAAGCGGGTATGGATATTATTATCCCTGATGGCGAGCTGGCATCCCCCGCACCCGCTCCTTTGCGGTCTCTGCCCCCATCGCGATTTGCCGGGCTTCCGGAATTAAAGGGATTTCTTATGCGGCCGATTACCAGCGGGAGAAATGTCCGCGCAACAAAAGCAAATCCGCATGGGCTCCACGGGTTTAACGGCGTTGATCTTGCCAGCACTTGCGGTTTGCCGGTGTATGCATCTGCCGCGGGCTCGGTGATTATTGCGCGCGCTTCCGGCTGGAACGGCGGCTATGGCAAATATATCGTCATCAGCCACTCCAACGGCGTGCAGACGCTTTATGCGCATCTTTCCGTGATTCAAAGCAATGTCGGCAACGCCGTGGCTCAAGGCACACAGATTGCGCTTATCGGCAGTACTGGCAATTCCACCGGTTGTCATGTCCACTTTGAAGTCCGCGGCGCCAAGAATCCTTTTTAGGGTCCGTGTGAGAGATGTCAATAAAGGGACCGCGATAGATCTCTCACTGTCAAGGATCAATACTTGACATATTTGTGGCAACGCTTATCATTAATATGTATGAGAGAGAATATTACCACAATTGAAGGGCTCGCCACACTGATACAACAAACGATGGCAAGTAAGGAAGACCTCAAAGGATTAGCAACGCAGGAAGACCTCAAAGGATTAGTAACGCAGGAAGACCTCAAAGGAGTGAAAGATGATCTTCATCGGCTTGAGCAGAAAGTGGATGCGGGATTTTTTGCGGTGAATAGCCGCATTGATTCGCTCCGTAATGACATTTCGGATTTACCCGACATCCGCGAGGCGGTGCAAGATTTTCAAGGCGTTGACGATCGGCTGGTACGGGTGGAACGCAAACTCGGCTTCGCGCAGTAATTTTAATAAAGAAGCAAATAAAA
>JBASTK010000084.1:0-2230 GCA_049274855.1 Candidatus Sungiibacteriota bacterium
TTTGCGTCTTATGTGGAAGAATTAAAAAACTTCGGCAAAGTTGTCTTCTTTGACCTCTCGGATCCCTATGTTATGGCAGGACTTTTCATCGGCGGTATGATGCCGTACCTCTTCGGATCTATGGCAATGCGCGCAGTCGGCAAAGCGGCACAGGGCGTAGTGGAAGAAGTGCGCCGCCAGTTTCGCGAAATCAAGGGCATTATGGAGGGCACCGCAAGGCCACAATACGACAAGGCAGTAGATATTGTGACAAAAGTCGCACTTCGCCAGATGATCGTGCCGGCGCTCATCCCGATCGCCATTCCCATTCTCATCGCCTTTTTTGCCGGATCGCACGCCGCAGTGATGCTAGGCGGTATGCTCATCGGCTCCATTGTCACCGGACTTTTCGTCGCCATCTCCATGACTTCGGGGGGTGCCGCATGGGACAATGCAAAAAAATATATTGAAGAAGGAAATTACGGCGGCAAAAAGTCCCCGGCGCATCAGGCGGCAATCACCGGGGACACGGTCGGTGATCCGTATAAAGACACTGCCGGTCCCGCGATTAACCCCATGATCAAAATCGCCAGCATCGTCACCCTTTTGATCGCGCGGTTGTTGTAGTGTCGCTCCCGCATTAAAATAACATGATATGACTTCCCCATATGGAGATGCCGAGAAGTTTTTCATCGGCCTTGCGCAGTTACTGAGAAAAGCCGTTTTCCCACATCTCAATAGCGAAAGAGAATTGGAACGAATAGTTTCCTTGCTGATCCGCGACTATACCAAACGCTCACTGAGTCTGTCTAAAAAAGAATTGGATGGCGTTGTATTCGCGCATGGAGACACCAGAGAAGAAAAGGGAAGATGGACTGACTCAAAACCGATGCAGAATGTCAATGTTTTTGGTTGCAGCAATACCAGCGATATTTTTCTTTCGCACCCCACTTTTCAAAGCATCTACATTGAATTGAAACTCTCTAAACGACGCGGTGAACTGGATAGTCTTCCCGGAGATCTTCAACGTGCTGTTGGTCAATCAATCATCGCGTCACTAAGGCACCCCTATGTGATTTGCTTTGTACTTTGTGACGGAGCGCGAAAACCAAAACAATCTGATTTGGGAAAAGAACTGACGGAGATACTATGGAAAAATCATCGTGTAGCGTTGATTGTGCGAAGCCCGAAGCATGCTGCCTTGTAAAATTATTTTTTTGCTGTATATTTCAACCATGGTTAAATTACAAGAAACAATTTGGCAGGAGGAATATAACTATACGGCGCTCTTTGAGCCAGCCGAGGAAGGCGGATATGTGGTGACATGTCCGGCATTGCCGGGATTGGTGACCGAGGGAGATACACTCAAAGAAGCGCGAGAAATAGCAAAAGACGCAATTCGCTGCTATTTGGAGAGCGTGCAAAAAGACGGCTTGCCGATTCCGCACGACAAGGCATTGCGACAAAATCCCGTGGTTTATGCAATACGCACTCACTAAACTCCCGAAGTCCGAGATTGAGATTGAAATTACGCTCTCTCCTGACGAGTTCGCGCCGCATCTGAAAACTGCGGCTCGTTTGATTTCAGAAAAAGTGAAAATTGAAGGATTTCGCCCGGGTAAAGCGACCTATGATGCGGTGAAAAATAAAATCGGGGAACATGCGCTATATGAGGAAGCGGCGGAAATCGCGGTACGCGCCAGCTACCCGAAAGCGCGAGAACAACTGGTGCAAAACGGCAAACTCTCTGCCGAGCATCCAGCAATCGGCAGACCCGAAGTGACGGTCACTAAACTCGCGCCCGGCAACGAATTTATCTACAAAATAAAAATGGCGCTTATGCCGAGCGTTATTCTTCCAGATTATCGCGCCATTGCCAAAAAAACAGCCGCGGATAAAAAAGAGCTAGCGGTAAGTGATGAAGAGATGGCAAAGGCAATCAGTTGGCTTGCTGAATCGCGGATGAAATTAGTTGCCGCCAGCCGCCCGGCGGCGCACGGCGACCATGTGGAAGTTGATTTTGAAATACGGCATGACGGCGTAAAAATCGCCGAGGGTGACTCGCGTAATCACCCGCTCGTCATCGGCCACGGCAGATTTATGCCGGGATTTGAAGACCAGCTCGTCGGCATGCAAACAAGTGAACAAAAAAGCTTTACGCTCGCAGTGCCGCATGACTGGCGCGAGCAGTCAGTCGCCGGAAAATCGTTGGATTTTGCGGTGACTATGAAGGCGGTGCAGGAACGGATAC
>JBASTK010000085.1:0-5543 GCA_049274855.1 Candidatus Sungiibacteriota bacterium
GTCATGAATCAATTTAGAAATCATGAGCTGGATATCCTCCTTGCGACGACTATTATTGAAAACGGATTGGATATTTCCTCGGCAAATACCCTCATCGTGGACGACGCGGCTCGCCTCGGTCTTGCACAAGCACATCAACTTAGAGGCCGCATCGGCCGCGGCGAGATGCAGGCATACAGTTATTTTTTATATAAACCGCAACGGCTCACAGAAAAAGGCATCCGACGGCTTGATGCGCTCAAAGAATATGCAGAACTAGGAGCCGGCTATGATATTGCCATGCGCGATTTAGAAATCCGCGGAGCAGGCAATGTGTTCGGCCGCGAGCAATCCGGCGCTATCAACAAAGTGGGTCTCAATCTCTACTGCCAGATGATCGCGGACGCGACGGAAGAATACAGCACTGAAAACAAATAGACCTGCTAATTTATTGTCAAATCTCTTGTGTTCCAGTATCGTAAGAAGCAATGGATGTCGAGGAAATAAAATTTCTCAATGCGTTCAATACTATCCCGCATGTGGGGGCCGCGTCCTTGCGAACATTGCGTAATCATTTCGGATCATTTGCGTCCGCATGGAAAGCGCATACCCATGCATACAATATCATCGGCATTGACGCTCCCGCGCGAGATGCGATTGCCGCCTGTAAAAAGACAATTGATCCTGATAGCAGTATGCAAAAATTGGTACGCGACAGTATTTGGATCATTGCAGATGATGATCCCGCATTTCCGCCCATGCTCAAAGAAATCAGCTATCCGCCCATCATGCTCTACGGCTGCGGCGACAAAAATATTTTAGCGCCGACATATCCGATTGCAATAGTCGGCACGCGCCGCCCCACGCCCTACGGATTGGAGGCAGTAGAGCATATCGTAGAAAAACTTGTTGCGGCGAGCATTACTATAGTGAGCGGTCTTGCAATGGGCATTGACGCAAAAGCGCACGCAGTCACTCTCAAACACCGAGGCACGACCATCGCGGTACTGGGATGCGGCGTGGATCAAAATACGATTTTCCCGCCGGAAAACCGCGGGCTTGCTCAACACATCGTAGAGAATGGAGGCGCGGTTATCTCCGAATACGCACCCGAGACGCCCGGGGTCAAAGAGCACTTTCCCATGCGCAATCGCATTATTGCAGGTCTCTCGCGAGGCACACTCGTCGTGGAGGCGCGTGAGAAATCCGGCGCGCTTATCACCGCGCGCCAGGCGCTGGAAGAAAACCGTGATGTCTTCGCAGTGCCGGGTTCTATCTTCTCGCCGACATCAATCGGCCCGAATCGCCTCATCCAGCAAGGAGCTAAAGCCATACTGGACGGCGGGGATGTTTTGGAAGAACTGGGTATTGACGAATCGAGCGCAATACGCCATCATGCGGTGTTAGCGCTCACTGACGAGGAGGCATCCGTAGTGAATATACTTGTCGAAAACGCAACTATTGATACCCTGCGGGAGAAAACCAAATTAGCGACCGGCACCCTTCTATCACTTTTATCCGTGCTTGAACTCAAAGGCATCGTCCGAAATCTCGGCGCCGATACTTTTCAAAAAATATGACAGGAAAAACAAAAAGCGGAACACAACTCGTTATTGTTGAGTCGCCCGCAAAATCAAAAACTATTTCAAAATACCTCGGGCATGGCTTCACGGTGCTCGCATCCGTGGGGCATATCCGCGATTTGCCGAAAAGCAATAAAAATGCGATAGACATCGCGGCGGGTTTTATGCCGCATTATGAAATATCAAAAGGAAAAGAAAAGATCATCAGTAATCTGCGCTCTGCCGCACAAAAAGCAGACGCGGTGCTTCTTGCCACTGATCCTGACCGCGAGGGTGAGGCAATCGCATGGCATGTGGCAGAGACACTCGGATTGAAAAACGCCAAACGCGTTGTTTTTTATGAAATCACAGAGAGCGCCGTAAAAAATGCCGTTGCAAACCCGCGCGATATAGATCAAAATCTGCGCCGCGCGCAGGAGGCGCGCCGCGTGCTTGATCGGCTCGTCGGCTATGACCTCTCCGGACTTATTTGGAAAAAAGTGCGCTACGGGCTTTCCGCTGGACGCGTGCAATCCCCAGCGCTGCGCATCCTCATGGAGCGCGAACGCGAAATCCGCGCGTTTGTGCCGGAAGATTTCTGGGTAATCACCGCAGAAGTAGAGACCGATAAAAAAGCGCCGCTGACCCTCACCTGCTCCACAGAACCCCGAAACCAGAAAGAAGCGGATGCCATTCTTGAAGATGGCCGCAAAAATGCATGGTCAATAAAAGACATTGCGGAAAGCGAAATGAAACGGAGCGCGCGGCCGCCATTTACCACTTCCACCTTACAACAAGCGGCATCCTCGCGCCTCGGCATATCTCCTTCACGCACCATGGGAATTGCGCAGAAATTATATGAAGACGGACACATCACTTATATGCGCACGGATAGTATAACCATAAGCGCCGCGGCGCAACAGCAAATCCTCGGCGTCGTGGAAAAAACCTACGGCAAAAATTATGCGCACGCCCAGCATTACAAAACAAAAAGCAAAAATGCGCAGGAGGCACATGAGGCAATCCGACCGACCAATGCCGCCGTAGCCGCCGCTGGATCCGCAGAAGATCAAAGAAAACTATATCGCCTGATTTGGCAAAGGACTATAGCGAGCCAAATGGCGCCAGCGCAATTACTAAAAACAAAAATCATTGCGCAAGTTGGAGATGGCAAGACCGTACCCGAATTTTTTGTGAATGGTTCGCGTACTCTCTTTGACGGCTGGCTAAAAGCAGACCCTCATGCCAAAGGCGAGGATGTTGAATTGCCAAAAGTTGCAGTTAGCGAACCACTAACCCTCCTTGATATAAAAGGCGAATACAAACAAACCCAGCCGCCCGGGAGATATTCCGAAGCCGGACTGGTAAAAGAATTGGAAAAACGCGGCATCGGCCGCCCCTCCACCTACGCCTCTATTATTAAAACGCTCCATGACCGCGGGTATGTGGAGCGCGAGGCACGGAATATGCGTCCGACAGACACTGGAGAAGTAGTCAGCTCATTTTTGGAAAATAATTTTGCCAAATATATCAGCGATTCATTCACCGCGGAAATGGAAAACGAGCTTGATGAGATTGCCGAGGGCACGCGGGAATATGAAAAAACACTGCGTGATTTCTACGGGCCGTTTAGCGCCGATATTGCCGCGAAAAAGGATACACCAAAGCTCACGACACTCGGCGACGCGCCCGAAGGTGTCTTGTGTCCGGTCTGTAACGGCGTCATGGTGGTCAAACTCGGCAAATCAGGGAAATTTTTAAGCTGTAGCCGTTTTCCGGATTGCACCGGTATGCGCGGGCTTGATGGCATCGAGCGCGAAGGCCCACGAGAAATCGGCGAGCACTGCCCCGAATGTAAAGATGGCCAACTCATTGAGCGCGACGGCAGATTCGGCAAGTTTACCGCGTGCAACAAATACCCCAAATGCAAATATATTAAAAAAGACGAAAACGCCGAGAATCGCGGCGAGCAGACCGGCATCGCGTGTCCGGTATGCAAGCAGGGCTCCATGGTGGGAAGACGCGGTAGATTTGGCATATTCTACAGCTGTTCCAATTACCCGAAATGCAAATACGCCATCAAAGCAAAGCCCACCGGAGCCGTGTGTCCCTTATGCAGTTCCCTCATGATGGAAGGCACAAAAACAATCCCGGAGCGCTGTTCTGATAAAAATTGCCCCAACCACAATCCGCAGAAAAATGAACTATTAAAACAGATCAGTAACCCGCGAAAACGATAAGCTGTCCATCTCTTTATCATTATAATTATCAATATGGGACGAGATACACAAGAACGCGATGACCGCACCCTTCACCGCAAACCACATTCTCGGACATTGATTCGGTCTTAAACCCGAATGCGGCACCACCAATTCTATTTTCCACATTGTCCATATCTCATTTTGTGTAATGCGATGGAGTTTTGCGGGCGCGATTACCTGCTTTGGATTTATCGGGCTAAACTGCACTTCGCACAAACGCTCAAATATGTGGAGTCCATCATGGATATGATGAAATCGCCGCTCAAGAGCGGCGATTTCTTTTTGAACGGCATCGTGGTAAAGAAACTCTATCATAGATCGCTAAAATCCGTACCGCGATAAAAAGAAAGTTCATAGGGGATTTCTTTCCGCAATTCGGTGCCGATATAAGGAGCTTCAGCATGAGAAAGTTCTTCCAGTTGTTTTCCCGTGAGATGGCCGTACTTCACTATCACCCGATCAAGCATTTTCTTTTCTTCGGCATCAAAGACAGAAATATCCGGCTCAACAAGACATCGGTACACCTCGGTCGGGTTATAGCCCTCCCGTTCTTCAACTTGATCAATGGCAAGGACTTTTTTCTTTGACATTTCCATCGTCATTGCTCCCAGCACGGACGGAACCGGTCCCATGGGCAGGGCATTATACACATCGCCGGTGATGGACTTTTGATACTTCTCATAAAAATCAAAATCGGCGAAATACAGCAATTTCGCCAGTTTCTTCTTGCCGCGCACCTCGCCGTACAATTTTTGGCACAGATAAAGCACGGCATTCTGATACTTTTTCCGATGGAGAGCCATACAAGACAATGGTACACCAATATTCGTCAAAAAGCAATCGGCTTTATCCCCCCCGTCTCCAACTCCCTCATGATGGAAGGCACCAAAACCATCCCGGAACGATGCAGCAACAAAGAATGCCCCAACCACAATCCGCATAAAAAATGAGGAATAAAAAGGGCTTGCGTTGAAATTATCGTGGCAAGCCCATTGTGATCACCTTCTACCTTTGAAGAGATCCCCCTATCCTGCTTACAGTTTACACCCCTTGGGTGTGGATCATCTTATCAAGAATGCCGCGGAACTCTTCATCCGAGTAAAACTCCACGACGATTTTGCCGCGGTCCCCGACTCTTTGGAGCTGGACTTTGGTGCCAAGCCGTTCTTCCAGACGCGCTTGCCAGTCGCGCATCTGGGGATCCATTATTTTTGCCGGGCGTTTGCGCGGGATAAGGGTTTTGCCAGACATCTGACGCGCTTTATTTTCCGCTTCACGGACATTGAGTCCGTTGCTAATAATCTCCTGCATCAGCGCGGTTTGGCGCGATGGATCATCACCTGCCATAAGCATAGCGCGCGCATGACCCTCGCTGATAGCGCCGCGCGCGAGCGCGTCCTGCGCCTCAATCGGAAGCGTCAAAAGCCGGAGTGTGTTGGCAACCGCTTCGCGCGATTTGCCGATGCGAAGCCCTATCTCCCTCTGCACCATATGAAATTCGTCAACCAACTGCTTGAATGCCCGCGCACGCTCCATCGCATTCAATTCCTCACGCTGGACATTTTCAATGAGCGCGAGTTCCAGACGGATTCGATCATCCGGTATGCCGCGCCGGATAATCGCGGGTACCTGGGTAAGTCCGGCAAGGCGCGATGCGCGCATGCGCCGCTCGCCCGCAATGAGCTGATACCGCACTTCAAGCCCGGTCGGCGTCTCAATATCGCGCTTGGTCACCAAAATC
>JBASTK010000086.1:0-3127 GCA_049274855.1 Candidatus Sungiibacteriota bacterium
CCAGATGTCAATACCTCCGCGCCGGTGCGGGTGACGGCGATGGTGTGTTCAAAATGGGCGGCAAGGGAATGATCCGCAGTGCGGAATGTCCATTCGTCGTCATCCAATGCAATGCGCCATCCACCAAGCGTTGCCATGGGCTCTATGGCAATAACCATCCCCTCCTGAAGTTTTATACCAGCACCCTGTTTGCCGAAATTGGGGATCATCGGCGGCTCATGCAATTCGTACCCAACGCCATGCCCCGCAAGATCACGGATAACGCCAAGATTATCTTTTTTAAGACGAGTCGCAACGACGAAGCCAATATCGCCGATGGATGCCCCGGGACGAATCGCAATAATCGCCTCATCCAGCGATTCCCGAGTCGCGCGGATCAGTCGTTCCGCATCCGCAGAAATTTTTCCAATACCGACGGTAATCGCCATATCAGTCACCATCCCTTTATCCGCAGGCCATCTCATCCCGATATCAATGGAAAAAATATCGCCTTCCGCAAGAAAGCGATCGGCACGCGGAATACCGTGCACCACTTCATCGTTGATTGAAACGCAGATACTCGCAGGAAATGGCGCTTTTACTTCGGCAATCCGATACCCCTTGAACACCGCGTCCCCGCCTGCCTCGCGGATCATCTGTTCAGCCATTGTATCCAAATCGCTCGTAGAAATGCCAGGGCGCGCCGCCGCCGCAAGATCGCGCAAAATTACGGCAAGGCGCGCTCCGCCTTGCCGTAACGTTTCAATTTCTTCTGGAGTTTTCCGCGACACGATCATGATGATTTCTTCGGCCACCGTTTCCCCAATTTCTCCGCGAGCGCGGCATCAATTTGGGAGAAAACTTCTTCCGGAGCAAGCGACCCGTCCACACGAATCATACGGCCGTGACGAGCATAATAACGGATGACCGGCATTACTTCGCGCGGGAAATAATCAAGGCGGTTCTTAATCGCCTCCGGCTTATCGTCTGCCCTGCCCCGCAGGAGCAGACGGCGCATCGCCTCGCGCCGACTCACATCCACATAGATGCAAATCGGGAGAGATCGCCCGTGCCAGCGCATCACCTCATCTAATAGCTTCGCCTCAAACATACGGCGCGCCGCGCCGTCAAAAACCAGATGCTCATCAGCATGCCCGCCCTCAATCAGTTCTTTAAGCCAGGTAAACGCCGCAAACCAATGGGGGAAAATGCCGCCTTTTTTCATGATATTCAGACGCGCCATACGCGTGGTCGAATTGTCGCGTTCAAGCGTGGCTCGCAGAAACCTCCCTGTCTCCATATGAAAAACGCCGCGTTTTTTTAGACGGCTGAGCAAAAATCGCGCCTGCGTCCCCTTACCCGAGCCGGATCGCCCAAGTACTACCAATGATAGTTTATCCTCCAAACTATTGTTTTTCATCTCTATTGTATTATTCTCCTTCGTACTCGCGCATAACAAGCTGAGCATCAACTTGCTTCATTGTCTCAATAATCACTGAGACGGCAATGAGCATAGCAGTACCGCCGATACTCAGCGCTTTCACCGTAAATATACTTTGTACGATAAGGGGCAGAATTGCAATCACGCCAAGAAACAGGGCTCCGGCGAGCGTGATCCGCGTCAAAATCCGCGCAAAATATTCACTCGTCGGAGACCCGGGGCGGATACCCAGCACAAACCCGCCTTGTTTTTGCAGATTTTCCGCAAGCTTATCCGGATCAAAGGTGACCGCAGTATAAAAATAAGTGAATACAAACACCATCAAAAAATAAACGCCGCCATAGAGTAATTGATTATTAAAAAGCCCGACAAGCCACAATCCCGCATTATGCACATAAGGATTCTGCGCGCTGGAGAGAAAACTGCCGACGAGCCCGGGGAAAAGGATGATTGACACGGCAAAAATAATCGGAATAACACCCGCCTGATTCACTCGCAGGGGCAGATGCGTTGAAGTGCCGCCAAACACCCGATTGCCGCGAATCCTCTTGGCGTAAGACACCGGAATATCGCGTTCTCCTTCGGAAATCACGACCACGCCTGCAATGACAAACAGAGCTACTGCGACAAATGCAATATAACTTGGGATCTGATCCGGAGTAAAGGTAAAGAACTCCTGCTGAAACGAACGCGGCAGAGACGATACAATACCCGCAAGAATCATAAGGGAAACGCCATTGCCGATGCCTTTTTCAGTTATAAGTTCGCCAAGCCACATCAGAAAAATGCTCCCGGCAACAATCACCGCCAAATTGGACGCATATCCTACAAAACCAAGAGGTGCGATAACCTGCTGGCGAATCAATAGCGTCAAAAGACCATAACCCTGCAAAAGCGCGAGCGGAATAGTAAGAAGCCGTGCATATTGATTAAACCGTTCGCGGCCGGCCTCGCCTTCTTCCTGATAGATTTCTTTGAGACGGGGAATGATCATTGTGAGTAACTGCATAATAATAGATGCCGTGATATACGGTCCCACCCCAAGCATAGCAATAGAAAGATTATCCAAAACGCCGCCGGAAAATATATTCAGCAGACCGAAAAATTGATTGCCTGCAAGAAATGCTTTCAGGCGGATCGGATCAACGCCCGGCGCTGGAATCGCCGCCGCCGCGCGAAACACAGCCAAAAGCGCCAGCACAACAAATGTCTTGCGGCGCAAATCATGAATTGTAAAAAGCAGGCGGAGCTTTTTGAACATAAGGAATCAACTCTTTAATTTTGTCTTCGCGGCAATAGAAAAAACAACATTTTTGAATATAAACTTTTTTTTGGATTCGCCGCGCGCCAATATTTTTACTTTCGGCGCTCTGCCGCGCGCCCTTACCACAAGACCTTTTGCAACCAACGACGCAGGGCTTATGGTATCACCAGCCGCATACCGCCGCTCTATCGTATCAAGATTCACAATTGCGGGTTTCTGCTGAAACGAGGGAAAACGATACCCGCGCAGTTTGGGAATCCTCTTAATAATATCCCGTTCTTCCGGACGGAATTTACCGCCGGCGCGCGCGCCTAATCCCTTGATCCCGCGGCCTGAATAGGTGCCTCGCTTACCACCGCGGCCCACGCGCCGCGCATATTTTTGAGCATGAGTTCTTTTCAGTTGATGGATTTGCATAATAATCAATTTCCAATGTCCAAGTC
>JBASTK010000087.1:0-7062 GCA_049274855.1 Candidatus Sungiibacteriota bacterium
GCCATAGGGGCTGGCGGTGAAATAATGGTCAAGATTTTCTTGTCTCCCTATGTTTCCCCACATAAACGCATCATCGAGAAGAGTCGGCTCAATGTCCGGATTCTCATCTTTAAGTCGCTGGAGCGTATACCGCGACTCCGGTGTGGACCGCGTTTTGGCTGGCGCGGCATCGGCTCGGGATTGCGCGCCGGCTTCTGCGCCAAGAGCGAACGCTTCATTCATTACCCTTTCCTCCGTCGCATTTCTTGCCCATACTAAATACATGGCCATTCCATCGTTGTCATTGATAGAACCATATTCGAACGGGCTATCCAAATTTATATCAGGGTTTTCCGTTTTGAGCCGCATAAGCCGCTTCTCCGGAGTCGCGGGTTCCGGTTCATTTGATTGCGGTGGTCCTTCGCGAGGTGATGCCATAGTGCAGTGATGATACCTCGTTCAGCGTTCTGTCGCAACCATCCATTTATCAACAGGTAGCCCCTTACACTTATGTCATTCCCGCGTACGCGGGAATCCAGAAGATAATGGAGAATAACTGGATTCCCGATCAGGTCGGGAATGACAGAAAAACGCATTGTTTACCAAACTCTATCCCCTGGCACTTGAAAGATGCGGGGCTTCTGATATGCTGGGAATTATGCGTTTGGAGCATTATCCGCTGGAGAAATTAAAGAAGGAGATTTTAGAGATTGTGGGGCGGCACCTTGATCTGGCAAAGTACCGCGTGTTTTTCTTTGGCTCGCGGGTGAGCGGCAAAGGCACGGATCGCTCGGATATTAATGTCGGGATTGAGGGACCGGATGAGATTCCTTATGACGATCTTTTCGCAATGCGAGGTGCCGTAGAACGGTTGCCGACGCTCTATAAGATTGATATTGTGGATTTTCGCCGCGCCTCGGGGGATTTTCGCGAAGTTGCGTTGCAACACACTGAATTTATCACGACATGACAAAACTTGACGCGTTAAAAAAACAACTTTCCGCGGCATTGCCGCGGATGGATGAAGTAGTGCAGATGCCGAAAAGCGTATTGGTACGGGATGCGGCGATTAAACGCTTTGAATTTACATTTGATTTGACATGGAAGGCGATGCGTGCATTTCTGGAAGAACGCAAGGGTTTTACCTGCGTCTCGCCAAAAGAATGTACGCAAGAAGCATTTCGATACGGCCTGATTGCGTATGACGATCTCTGGATGCGGATTCCGGACTGGCGCAATCAAATTGTGCATGAATACAGCGAGGAGTTTGCCGAGGATCTCTATAGGGAACTGCCAAGGATTCTCTTACTTTTCCATCAACTTGTTGATGCATTACAAAAACAATCATGAAAGATTTTTCAAAAAAATTGATGTGGGCGCTGGTGATCTTTATGGCGATTTCCGTCGTGTATTCGGGGATCGCGGGCTATGCGCAAAAACCAAAAGAGATTTCGCTTTCAGAGGTGGTCGCCAAGATTAACGCGGACGAGGTGGCATCCATCAATGTCGTGGATACCCTGATGGAAGTGAAACTTAAAAATGATGAAACATTCACCGCGCAGAAAGAACAGGAATCCGGGCTTACCGAGACCTTGCGTAATTACGGGGTAGCGCCTGAAAAACTCAATGGGGTCAAAATCCTCGTCACTGCGCGTAGCGGGTTTGGCTTGCTTTTTGCCTTGCTTCTTCCTGTTATGGCGCCGGTGCTCCTAATCGCGTTTTTTATGTGGTTTAGCGGGAGGCAGATGCAACGTGGGAGCTCGGCGGCATTTAGTTTTGGCCAGTCGCGCGCGCGGCTCATCAGCCCGGAAGCCGAGAAAGAAAAAGTGACATTTCAGGATGTCGCGGGCGTGAAAGAAGCGAAGGAAGAATTGAAGGAGATCGTGGATTTCCTGAAAAATCCGAAAAAATATCTGGACATTGGCGCGAAAATCCCCAAGGGCGTCTTGCTTATGGGGCCTCCGGGGAGCGGGAAGACCATGCTGGCAAAAGCCGTCAGCGGGGAGGCGGGCGTGCCGTTTTTTCATATGTCCGCGTCAGAGTTTATTGAGATGTTTGTCGGCGTCGGGGCTTCGCGTACGCGGGATCTTTTTCGTATCGCAAAAAAAGCCGCGCCTGCGATTATTTTTATTGATGAACTGGATGCGGTGGGCAGGGTCCGCGGTGCCGGCCTCGGCGGCGGGCATGATGAGCGGGAGCAGACGCTAAATCAGATTTTGGTTGAAATGGACGGCATGGAGACGGACGCGCGGGTGATCGTGATGGCGGCGACCAATCGCCCCGATGTCTTGGACCCAGCACTTTTGCGTCCGGGAAGATTTGATCGGCGCGTGGTGCTGGATCTGCCCGATATCAATGATCGCGAGGAGATATTGAAGATCCATATGCGCAACAAGCCCGTGGAAGACGGCACGCTCTTGCGCGTGATTGCGGAGCGGACGCCCGGGTTTTCCGGGGCGGATCTTGCCAATCTCGTCAATGAGGCGGCAATTTCTGCGGCGCGCAATGATCGCAAAAAAGTGGAGCAGATGGATCTTATTGTATCTATTGAGAAAGTATTACTTGGTCCGGAGCGCAAAAGCCATCTCTTGTCGCATGAGGAAAAGAAGATTGCCGCGTATCACGAGGCGGGGCACGCGCTGGTCGCCGCCTCCCTCCCCCATGCGGATCCGGTGCACAAAGTATCTATTGTATCGCGCGGCCGCGCCGCAGGATATACATTGAAACTGCCGAGCGAGGATAGGCATCTCTATACGCGCTCTCATTTTCTGGCGGAACTTGCTTCCGCTCTCGGCGGCTTTGCCGCCGAGAAAATGATGTTTGGAGAAATTACGACTGGACCCCATGATGACCTCAAAAAAGCGACTGATCTGGCGCGTAGTTTGGTGACGCGATTCGGTATGTCGGACAAAGTAGGACCGCTTGCCCTCGGCGATTCGGAGGAGACGATGTTCCTCGGACGCGAGTTTTCTTCTGGGCGCAATTATTCGGAGGAGACCGCGCGTATGATTGACGCGGAAGTAAAACGCTTTATGGATGAGGCGTTAGTAACCGCGCAGAATATTTTGACCGAACGGCGCGAGACACTGGATGCAGTTGCGGCGGTGTTGATAGAAAAGGAAACGCTTGAACGCGAAGCATTTGAAAGGATAGTGGGATCTGCAGAAAATGGATTCAAACAAGCCGGTGCGTAAATTGTGCAACACCGAGTGTTGCACAAGGGCGTGAAATACATTTCCGATATGACAGGCACTGATGACGCGCCTATAGCTTAATGGTAGAGCGGCTGTCTTATACACAGCTAGCGGGGGTTCGATTCCCTCTAGGCGCATTATGAAAGACCTTATCATTATTTCGGGGGCGCCGGGAAGCGGCAAATCAACCATTGCGAAATTATTGCAAGAGAAGCTGAAATCTCCCTATATTGATTTTGGTTGGATGCGAGAGTGGCATCTTCTTTCTGACTGGAGCGATCAGAGCAAAGAAGAAGAAAGCATGGCGTTTGATAATCTCGTCTACCTTCTGCGCAATTACATAAAGCACGGGTATAAGAATATTCTTGTCACTGATCTTCAAGAGGGAAGAGTAAAAGAATTGACGAGTATATTTTCCGTCAACGAATTGATCGTTGTTTCTTTGATTGTGGACAATGACGAAGAATTAAAGAAAAGAGTTCTTGGAGAGCGGGACAGCGGGTTCAAAAATTTCGAGGCCTCTATCGCGTGGAATCGGCTGGTTTTAAATCGTTCTGATTTGTTGAATGAGTATAAACTTGATAATACGCATAACAATCCGATACAGACCGCAGATCAGATATTAGAGTTATTGGTTTGAAGTTGGGTGACTGTGTTTTCATTGGCGCAAGCTCTTTGAGAGGAGAGAGATATGCTTATATGTATATTCAAATGTTCCGGTTGTGAACTGCGGATACAAATTCCGTCTGACGAAGTTCTTGAGAGCGAGGATGAGCAGGAAGAACAATGGTGTTTCGTTTGCGCCGAGATAAGGATGTTCATCTTTGAGAAGGTGTTTGAGAAAAGGGTGCGTGAAATAGTATTGCGCCCCGCGCTTTTCAATGATGTGCCGGATTGAAATCTACCGAGGCGTTCGCGCCTCGGCTTTTTATTTGTGATTTTTCGCTACTCTCATTCTGATACGATCGTATCGGAATGAGAGTAGGTGTATTTTGGTCTTGCGATTGTGGTAGCGTGAGAAATTATTCCAGATGCAAGGTTTTCTCCAGCGCCGCGAGGCGGCTTGCAAGCGCCGGGTACTGCGCGAGATCTGGACTTTGTTTGGCAAGCGCCATGGCTTCTTCGCGCACCGCGCGGACAAGCCGGCTGTCGGTGATGCCTTTAAGTACAAGTCCTGGCTCGCCCCACTGGCGATCGCCGAATAGATCCCCGGGTCCGCGGATGGCAAGATCTTTTTCCGCAAGTTCAAATCCGTTTTTTGCTTCTACCACGGCGCGAAGGCGCCTGCTCACTGCGCCGTCCTCGGTGGGAAATAAAAAGCAATATGACTGCGCCGCTCCCCTGCCGACTCTGCCGCGGAATTGGTGCAATTGCGCCAAGCCAAAGCGCTCCGCGCCCTCAATCATCATGATGGTTGCATTGGACACATCCACGCCGACTTCAATGACTGAAGTAGAAACAAGAATATCCGCGCCGCGGTCATGGAATTGCTTCATCGTCGCGACTTTTTCTTTTGATTTCATTTTTCCGTGGAGCATGGCGATGCGGAGATCCGGGAAAATAAACTCGGAAAGTTTTTTATATTCGTCCGTGACGGTTTTCACTTCGTTGAGCAGAAGTTTCTGCTGATACGCTTTTGCCGTGTGAGTCGTGTTATATGTCTCGGGTTTCGTGATTTCAATGCGCGGACAAATGACGAATACTTGCCGTCCGGCGAGGACTTCATCACGGATAAATCTATACGCTTTGGAGCGTTGGTCGGCTGATATGATTTTGGTTATGACTGACTTTCTATTTTTTGGCATTTCATCCAGAAGCGAAATATCCAAATCGCCGTAGATGGTGAGTGCGAGCGTGCGCGGAATTGGCGTTGCGGTCATACTCAAAAAATGCGGAGTCCCAAGCGCGGACATACGCGGACTCTCTTGCGTCGCGGACGCGTGCTGACTGCGCTTGGTATCATATATGATTCTGCGAATTTCAGCCCCATTTGGTCCGAAATTCACAAAGAGAAGGAGGGTATAGGGAGACCCTTTTATATAGTTCCACGCCTGTTTAATTTCTGTTGACCCGATGAAAGGGAGCGCTTTCAGTTCCACGATAACTTTTTCTTCCACAATAAAATCAGGTTGACATGAGCCGACTTGCTTTTTGCCGTATATGACGGGGATGCGCCGCTCACGCTCAAATTGGAGACCCGCCTCAGTCAACGCCTCTGCAAGCGCTTTTTGATAGACGGTTTCTTTATGCCCGGAGCCGATCGCGTCTTTCACTTTGAAAATACACTCGCGGATTTTGTAGGTGAGGTCTTGATATAAAAGTTCGTCCGCGCTTGTCTGCGTAAATGAAGTCGGCGTTTGTCCGCGAGCCAACGCAGAGCGTTGGCTGACTCCGAAGCGGTGCTGTTCGTCAATGATTACGAGGCCGAGATTTTTCGGCGTCGCGTTTTTTTGCAATAGCGCGTGCGTGCCGATGATAATATCCGGTACTGCGGATGTTTTTTTCTCGCTGGCGGTGCGCAGGCCGATGGATATATGAAACAGCTCAAGGATTTTATTAAATGTCGCAAAATGCTGGCGTGCGAGAATCTCGGTCGGCGCCATATATGCCACGCGAAATCCGGCACGGACAGATAGGAGAGCCGCGGCCGCGGCAACGACGGTTTTGCCCGATCCCACATCCCCTTCCAGCAGGCGGTTCATGGGTTGCGGCCGCGCCATATCGCGGCCGATTTCCCAGATGGCGCGCCGCTGTGCGTCGGTGAGATGAAAGGGGAGTGAAAGAACAAATGATTTTATCAGTTCAATATTAAAGGGAATTGCGGGCGCGGCGCGTTGTTTCATCCGGCTCCGTTCGCGGAGCGCGCGCAATTGTATAAGGAGGAGTTCCTCAAAGATAAAGCGGCGTTCGGCCGCCGCCGCTTGCTCCTGCGACTCTGGAAAATGGATATGGCGCAATGCCTCTCTGATTTCCGGCAGATTATGGCGCGTGCGTGTTTCTTGCGGTAAAGGATCGGTCAATGAGTTTGCGGACGGCAAATATGTTTTTATCAAAAATCTCAACCAACGCGAGGTCATGCCCTCGGTTTCCGGATATATGGCGATGATGCCGCCCGTGTGGATACCATGCTCTGCGCCCGCACTATCGGGCGCGCCGCGTGTGATCTTTTCGTACGAGGGATTTTGCAAGGTAAGTCCGCGCAGTCCCCTCGCGATTTTGCCGGAGAGCCGCAGGGTATCGCCGACTTTGAGTGTTCGTGCGAGAAACGGCTGATTAAACCAGATGACATTGATGATGCCGCTCGCGTCGCTGACTGATGCTTCGGTCATACGGAGTCCCTTGGCAGTCCGCCGCTCCGAGATTTTTTGGATCGCGCCCACAATAGTCGCACGCTCCCCCGCTACAATATCGGCGATTACTTGCTTCTCGGGGAACTCCTCATACCGCGAAGGAAAATGAAACAGCAAATCGCGGATCGCGGCAATCCCCAATCGCTTGAGCGCGGGCAGGATCCGCCGGTTGATTTTTGGCGCGGACGCGATTGCGGTTTCAAGAGAAATCATTACCTCTTAATGTATGCGGATAAAGACAAAAAGAAAAGCCCCGCCATATGGCGGGGTTTTGATGTAAGGATGCGCCCAAGAGGAATCGAACCTCTATTTTAGGATTCGCAATCCTATGTCCTATCCGTTGAACGATGGGCGCACCAGAATTAAACTAAGGTCAGTTTTAGAAATTTTTTCTTTGGCGTTCGCCAAAGAAAGCCAATGGTTTTGGGCAATTCCGAACGCTCCGCGTTTTTTAAGGTGAGGTTCACGAAAATACAAAGCCGAAGATTTTTGGAGGGAGATTTTTTTGGAGGGGAGGTCGAAGACGAAGACATAACACT
>JBASTK010000088.1:0-2485 GCA_049274855.1 Candidatus Sungiibacteriota bacterium
CTACATTATTCATCCCGCCAAACTGGACAGACGCGATAAACTCCATATTGAGCCCAAGTTCGTATTCGTAGATTTCGTGAAGCACTTTGTATAATGCACCCACTTCATTCTCAACCGTCCACACGACAGCCATTTTCGTGAGGTCTAAATCATGCTTCCACGCAGGAAGGATGCCGGGCCCATTGGCGACAATGTGAAAGCGCGTCGTATTACCGGAAACATCTTCAATGTTTTGCCGCAGAATTTCCAATCCGTATAATTTTGCGCAAAACCGAGAAGAGATCGCCGCCTCTTTGCCATCGTGGTTAGCAACCATTTTAGCGGCACCAGCCGTGCTTGCTACGGGCTTACGCTCTCCTATTCCCAGAGCATTGAGCGTTTGCTCGCATTGGGCAAGTCCTTGAGGATGAGAAAAAACGCTCTGCACTTCCGCAAGAGACACCCCGGGACGAGCCAGAAGCTGATGATGTATCGGCAGATCAACCTCGCCGATAATGCGTAATGAGGATGGCGACGGATTCAACCAGAATCTCACCACTTCCATTACTAATCCAGCAATACTGTTGCGTATCGCAACGACACCAACAGCATGAGAATTCTTTGCGCTCTGCAACTGCGCAAGGATTTCTTCGTGGCTCCTGCGAAATACAATTTCTCCTTGCGCGCCAAAGTAGCGTTCATTGATCTGATGCGCCACTTGATGTCCATATGTCCCTTCCGGACCAAGACAGAGGATCTGCATACCTTTCTCCTTTCTAATGGAGTGTGGTTGGGTTTCCTACTTTACCGACTGCTTCAAACATCGCCTGAAGATGGGCGGATGCTTCCTGTGCATATCTAATGATAAGATCGTATTGCCCGCAATGCTCTAAAGCCCCAGAAAGCATACTTTGACCCACTCGTGCCATCCCCTCGATCTTTTCAAGATAGCCGAGAGTTCGGAGCCCTTCTATGAGTAATGTTTCCAATGCTGTGCTGGGATGGAAAAATTTTTCCATTTAGTCCCTCTCCTCTTCAGTGCTGTACTGTTATTAACTTGTCAAAGATCTCGTACTGACGACCTCCAGCAGGATACCTGTTATCCTCTGGCGTCGGGTGCGGAAACTTTTAATTCCGCGCGCGGCGCCAGGAGACACCCCTCTCTCCATCCTTCTAACTACACCCCTTATTCGCACGAATAAGGGGTGTAGTCCCTCATTCGCCAATGCCGTCAATGCAACAAAAAACTCCCCGTCGTGAGGAGTTGGCTGGTTGTTTTGCTTTGATACTTACATTTTCATTGCATAACTCAAAACCGCCAACTCCGTTGGGTAAAGTAAGTAAAGCCGAAAAAATATGCAGTGCGGGATAGGTAATTCATAGGATACGCATATGATATCAGAATACACAATTACTTGTCAAGCGGTTATCGTCCGATAATTGGGGATAACTAAACCCTGCAAAGCATCCCGCGGGACTTGACGAAATCGGACATATCGGACACAATGCCGATAATAATTACTAATCTTCTTTATCTTATGGACAATTTTAAGAAAGTGGTCAATATGACGACGGCTATCGTATTTGTCGCCGCGTTTCTCCTTGGATACGGCGTCTCATCCCGTATCATTAACCGCGACCGTGCCAGAGAGAACAACGCACAAGAGACCGCGCAAAACACCTTAGGATATGAGGAGGAAATAGACGCCGCATCTTCGCTTGCACAGATATCGGAAGCGATCATGGGAGACAGTACCGCAATCATCACCGCCGACGATCAGCCAGCCGGAGACGCAGTCGCGGTAGCGGCAAAAATCGCACAAGCAGGTTGGATTGCGGTGCATGAGGACGCAGGCGGCAAATCGGGCAATATCCTGGGCGCGCAGTTCTTTCCCAAAGGAGATCACTTGGGGAAAATAACGCTCTTGCGCGAAACCGAGGCGGGCAAAAAATATTATATCATGCTCCATGCGGATAACGGCTTACCTACACAAGCAGGCGACCGCGCGTTTGATTATAAACAGGATATGCCAATCAAAAACGCCACAGGAGAGCCGATCACAGATGCGTTTATGGCAATCGGAGGTACGACAGCACAATAATAAGGTTATCCAATGGACAAACTGATAAATCCGCCTTTCGCTTTTGGCAGAGGCGGATTTTTTGTATATCATTAATCTAATGAAGATTGCCACGATGAAGATAAGAAAATTTAGACATGAAGTAAGTGGTTATTATCGCCGTCATTGTCGTGATATGCCGTGGCGGCGTACAAAAAATCCCTATCATATTCTCGTTTCGGAGATCATGCTCCAGCAGACGCAGGTGGAGCGCGTAATCGGCTACTATGAGAAATTTCTTGCGCGGTTTCCCGATATTGCCGCGCTTGCCCGCGCATCCCTTGCTGATGTGCTCGCCGCATGGCAGGGACTCGGCTATAATCGCCGCGCGTTGTACCTAAAACGCGCCGCCGAAGAAATAGTGACGCGGCACGGCTCTGCCGTGC
>JBASTK010000089.1:0-2672 GCA_049274855.1 Candidatus Sungiibacteriota bacterium
CCCCCACACCAAAATTTTTGGTGTGGGGGTAAAGGATTTGGAACCGCAAAATTGTCAGTAATCTTCGAGCTTAATCAGCAATTCTCCGGCTCGAAGTATCATACAGTGGACCTACGGGGAGTCGAACCCCGGCCTGATCCATGCCATGGATCCGTAATACCGTTTTACTATAGGCCCGTGGCGTTGTCGTCTGACTCGGCATCGGCGGGGAGGAATTGCGCGCACTCATCGCGGGTGAGTAGTCGCCGTATGTCAGAATTGGTGATGAGTCCCAGCGATGGCTTATGACTGAACCCGATGTACTCCGCTCTTTTGCCTCCATGTCGGCAGTATAGCGCTTTTGGGGCTAAAAACAAACCCCGCACCTACCGAAGTAAGCGCGGGGGGGGGTTAATGCCTGTAGTATAGGGTAGTGGAAGAATATGTCAAGGCGCGTTTTCCACTGCCTCCTGCGCGGACATTTTTGATTTTTTGCTGAATACAAACAGATACAGGATTTCAAGGATGCCGAAGGTGTTGATGGTAAGGATGGCGATGAACCATCGTTTTCTGCCGAGCCGCGCGGCGCGCCAGAGCGCGAGTCCTTTCCATACGAGTGACCAGACCAGGAGGAGAATAAAAAAGATCGCGCCGATGATGCCGGATGCGCCGTTCGAAAACGGCGTAGTGAATTGTGCGAAAAGATTTTGAAAGTATGACATCATATTTTAAAATTATTTTATGCCCCCACTCCGAATCGGACGGAGATCTACTCCTTAGGACGGAGTTGTTCTGTCCATTGAACTACGGGGGCGAGCGGGGGATGCTGTTTTCTCAATCGTATGGTATCATACCTGTATGATAGGAACAAATTATGAGGAGGAAATTATTGCGACAGTAAGAAAAGTGATGCCGGCGGTGGTGAGTATTGTCGTGGGCAAAGCGTATGAGGAGATTGTGCATGAGCGGCCCTACGAGCTGATGATGCCGCACGGGGATCATATGGATCCGCCGCCGCCCGAGGACGAACTGCCGCATACGGCGGACGGGAAAATCCGCATTGGCGGAGGATCGGGATTTATCGTGGATGCGGCAGGGTTGATTGTGACGAACAAGCATGTGGTACGCGATCCGAAAGCCGAATACATGGTGATGACCGCGGCTGAGGATTCGTATCCGGCGCGGGTATTGGCCATGGATCCGCTCAATGATGTTGCAATTTTGAAAATTGAAGCGGATGGCTTGCCGATTATCGCACTCGGCAATTCTGATGCGATACGGCTCGGGCAATCAGTGCTTGCGGTAGGCACTGCATTGGGAGAATTTCAAAATACCGTGTCCGCGGGTATTGTCTCCGGGCTTTCGCGGTTTATCACCGCGGCGGTTGACACAGAGGGACATAGCGAGCGCCTGCGCGGGCTTATTCAGACGGATGCCGCGATTAATCCGGGTAATTCCGGCGGGCCGCTCGTCAATCTGCATGGCGAGGCGATCGGGATTAATGCGGCGGTGGTATTTGGCGCGCAGAGTATCGGCTTTGCGATCCCCATCAATAAAGTTTTACGCGATCTTGAGGAATTGAAGACATACGGCAGAATTCGCCGTCCGTTTCTCGGGGTGCGGTATATTTTATTGAATGCTATGCTAAAAAAAAGATTTCGCCTGCCGGTGGAGCGCGGGGCGTTTGTTCTGCGTGAGGGAGTGGCGGATCGTCCTGCGGTGGTGCCGGGTTCTGCGGCGGAGCATGCGGGTATTCGCGAGAAAGATATTATTATCGCGGTCAACGATACTTTGATTGATGAGAAGACCGGCATCGAGGATGTGCTGGAGAAAGTGTCGCTCGGTGTTGCAATTCCCGTTAAAGTTTTACGCGAGGGCAAGGAGCAGGTATTGATGATGACTGCCGAGGAACGGATCTTGTGATTTGCAAAACAAAAAAACTCTGCGTTCCGATGAATCTGAATCGGAACGCGGAGTTTTTTCTGATCAGTTTGATGAGCGCCCTTCGATTCGCATCACTGATCTGATTTTGGCTATAATCTCGTCCATAGAAAAATTCACCTTGACGAGATAGTCGGATACGCCAAGTCGCCGCGCTTCTTCGGCGTTTTGTTCGTGTGAGAGATTGGACAGGATAATTACTTTGGCATTCGCGCCGTTTCCGCTCCGGCGGATTTTACGGAGTGTTTCAAAGCCATTTTCATCCGGCAGGAGCAGATCAAGGAGGATGATATGCGGGTGCAATTCTAGGAATTTTTTTAAGCCATCGGCGCCAGTTTTAGCGCCGATGACGGCAAAACCCGCGCGGTTCAGCGCTTGCGTCAAGAGGTCGCTCATGAAGATATCATCCTCAATCAGCAGGACTTTAATTTTATTTTCGGTCTCTGGCATATGGCAAAAGCATAGCACGATTACGATACTGACTGAAAGAGATGCTGGGGATAACAAGGGGTGCCCAGAGGGAATTGAACCCTCGTAGCCGCCTCCACAGGGCGGTGCTTTACCACTAAGCTATGGACACCATGAATTTTTCTCCCTCGCCATTATAGCGATGTACCAGAAAATGGCAATTATGACAAAGCCAAGCCAAATTGTCCAGTTCGTTGTTTTTGTGATTTTTATCAATATGATGAACTGCCAAAACTCGATGGTCGTGTGTTTTGCATAACGTGCATCGTTGAGGAATTTTATGA
>JBASTK010000090.1:0-6714 GCA_049274855.1 Candidatus Sungiibacteriota bacterium
GCGCAGTATGGGCCGGGTAGCGGTATTGGGACCGACAGTCGCCAAAGACCTTTTCGCGGACTCTGATCCCATCGGAAAAACCATTCGCATCAGTAAAATCAATTTCAAAGTTATCGGCGTACTGCAAACAAAAGGAAGCGCTGGATTTTTCAATCCTGATGACACAGTTTTCGTGCCGCTTACCACTATTCAAAAAATACTTGCAGGAGCCGATTATCTATCCACGATTGCAATAAGCGTAGAAAGCAAAGAACTCATGCCCCAAGTCCAAGAAGAAGCGACTGCGGCACTCATAGCAAAACATCGCGTTGATCCGCAGAGTCCCGATTTTTCCATTGTCTCGCAGGCGGATATTCTCGGAACCCTGACGCAAGTCACCGACACCTTCACTATTTTCTTAGCGGCTATCGCCGGCATCTCGCTCATTGTCGGCGGCATTGGCATTATGAATATGATGCTCACGACAGTCACCGAACGCACCCGCGAGATCGGCCTGCGGAAAGCCATTGGCGCCAAAAAGAAAGACATCAGTATGCAGTTTCTCGCTGAAGCAGTTATGCTTACTTTTCTTGGCGGAGCGGCCGGTGTCGCCCTCGGATGGATGCTATCAATTCTTGTTTCCAGTTTCGCCGGGATAGCAACGAGTATCTCATTATCCACAATACTCTTGGCGTTCGGCGTCTCAGCCGCAATCGGCATTATCTTCGGTTGGTATCCCGCAAGAAGAGCGGCGTCATTGAATCCCATTGAAGCATTACGGTACGAATAAAAAGAATCGTTCCACGCCATCAGCGCAATAGAGAATGTACCTCAACATATATTTTCAGTGTTAAACCAAACTTATTTTCTTTTCCACCCGTTCCATTTTTTGGTATAATAGGAGATATGAAAATAAAGGACTTGCCGAGGATAGAGCGGCCGCGGGAAAAACTCCAAAAATACGGACCAGAACGATTATCAGACGCCGAATTGCTTGCCATCCTCCTACGCACCGGCAGGCAGGGTATCAGTGCCGTGGAGCTGGCGCGAAAAATCCTTGCTCATAAAAACAATAAAACCATCGCGGATGCTGGCGTGGACGAACTCCGACGCGTCCCGGGATTGGGGCTTGCAAAATCCTGTGAGATTATCGCGTGTTTTGAACTGGGGCGGCGGCTCCTGCAAGGAAAAAAGTCAACACTCCTACTCTCGCCCGAAGAAGTATGGCAAGAACTCAAGGATATTCGTAATCAAAAGAAGGAACATTTTATCATTTTCTTTCTTGACGCGCGCAATCAGGAGATTGCACGCGAAGTTATTTCTGTCGGGACGCTCACCATGAGCGTAGTACATCCCCGTGAAGTATTTGAAACCGCAATCGCGCGCTCGGCGGCGCAGATATTACTCGCCCATAATCATCCATCCGGCGATCCGGAGCCGTCGGGCGAGGATATCCGCGTGACCGCACAGCTTATAGAGGCGGGAAAAATCCTTGGTATTCAAATTCTTGATCATGTCATTGTAAGCGGCACGGGATTCCGCAGTATGAAGGCCTGTGGATTACTCCCGTCTTGACAGCATTTTATAATGTACATTATAATGTACTTATAAAGGTCGTAGATCATCCACTCCTCTCTTCAACACACTTCATGAACACCAAAACAACGCTCCCCATCTCCGAAGCTCGTAGGCGCATTTTTGAAATCGCGGCAGAAGTGCGGAAACCCAACACTTATTTTACGCTCACCGAAAATGGAAAACCTACGGCAGTCATCATGTCTGCCGAGGAATTTGAATCGTGGCAAGAAACCATGGAGGTCATGCGGGAATTTCCTGATTTGAAAAAGGATATTGCGGAAGCGGAGCAAGAGTTTGCGCAGGGCAAATATATTACCCTGGAAGAGCTCCTTGCCGAAGAAGGATTCGTGATCGCCGATAAAAGCAAGCAAAAATATGCTGTATCGCGTCATCGTGCCAAAAAAAGTTCAGCGAGATCTCGCAAAAATAGATAGCCGTTATCGGCAACGCATTCTCGCCGTTCTCACCATACTTGCCAATGAACCGCAACGCGGCAAACAACTCCGTGGAGATCACGGGGGAGAATGGTCTTATCGCGTCTGGCCATATAGAATTATCTACCGAATCAAAAAGCAAAAGTTAATCGTCCTCATTGTACGTATCGGCCATCGCCAAGGCGTTTACTAACTTTCTTAATATCACTTATGCAAACAACCCTTCGTTATATGCGTCTTAATGAACAATTTTTTGTTTTCTCACGCCACGCGCCGCATATGGTCCTGCGCGACGCGCGGGATGAAATATGGGACGAATCGCGTAAAGAAAAAGAGCGCGTCATCGCTGAATTTTGCGTTGATCTCATTGAAAAGTACCATTATCGCCTGGCGCATCTCCATGTGCAAGAACTCATCCCCATCGTATCGCAGAATGGCTGGCAGTATCCCGAAGCGGATATCCTCGTGGAAGGTATCGGCGGCAATTCACGGCTCATTATCAAAGCATTTCCCCATGAAAAATATCACGCCAATCTCGTGGCGGGAATTGAAGAACTTTTTCTGCTCGCGCGAGCAATCCCTTCGCGCAAAACAACCCCGCTGTTTATTATCCCTTATACTCGCTGGTATGGCGCTGAGGGCGAGACGCGCGAAGAATTTCTCGTGATTAATACGAGCATCTTCCCCACATCTGACGCATGGATTGCCGCCGGCCGCCCGACAGAAAAGGCGGTCCCCCTACGGGAAGAGCCGTAAACATAAAGATACCTCGGGGTTTATCCCGAGGTATCCAGTATTCGTTTATTCGTTCCGCTACGCTCCCATCCCGAGCGCCTCGCGCAGGCGCGACTGATCAAAACCAACGATGATTTTACCACCTGCTTCAATCACCGGCACTCCCATCTGACCGGATTTATTCAACATATCCTCGCGCGCCGCAAGATCAGCCACCACATCTTTCTCCTCATACGACACATTATTCTTTTTGAAGAATTCTTTCGCCATCTTGCAATAGACGCAAGAAGGCGTCGTGTAAATAATTACCTTTGAAACATCAACCATAAAGTGATTATATTATCGCTATTTTTTTAATTCTTCCTCAATAACCGAGACAAATTGAGTAATAGGCTGGGCGCCGCTTATCAGTCGCCCGTTGATAAATGTCGCCGGCGTGCCATTCACGCCGTATGATTTCCCCGCGGCGGTATCGGCACGCACCGCGTTCATATATCGCTCCTGATCAAGACAAGGGTCAAACTTGGCTCCGTCAAGACCCACTGCTCGCGCAAATTTTTTAAGATTTGCTTTGGCAAACGCGCCTTCATTTTCGCCCTGCTGATGCGTATAGAGGTAATCATGATATTCCCAAAATTTCCATTGCTCATTGGCGCACGCGGAAGCAACCGCTGCATCCTCGGATTCAGGGCCTAAAAATGCAAAATGGCGGTATACAAACCGGACTTTGCCTGTTTTTACATATTGCTCAACCAGCGGCGTTTTCACGGTCTGAAAAAATCTTCCGCAAAACGGGCATTGGAAATCAGCGAATTCCACGACCGTTACCGGCGCCTTGGGGTCTCCAAGAAATGGCGCATCACCCGCAATATCGCCCGGCAACGGCTGACTGCCTTGTACGACAGCTCCTCCTGCCGCATTTTTAATTGCCGCCGTATCTACTGCCCCGCGGTTTGAGTAAAACACTGCGCCGGCAATGAGCACACCGGCAATCACGATAGATAGGGGGATGATATAAGGATTCTGACTCCTCCCGCGCGACTCACCTGGGGACGGCTCTTCAAGTGGAGAAGAACCATCTATCTCAATAAACTCCTCTCGCTCTCTATTATTTTTGTTTTGTTCCATAATCCTACTTTATCTTAATGATAACATTGATGTCAAATGCCATATCGTGAAGCTGATACTCATAAGCACTCACATCAACGCGCCGACTAATAAGATCCGTCACCAAAGTCCGATCTTGAAAACGATTAATCAAAAACGCGCCTACGATGATACCCCTGCGGGTAAACAACCGTTCATACTCCACTCCCGATCCGCCGCTCCGAGTTATCGCGGACATTCCTTCTCCGCCGCATTCGCCAATCATAACAATCTGCATGCCGCAATTCGTGATCCCATAACTCGGAATATGCGTGAATGCCAACCGCTCCCCCGTCATATTTAAGCCAGCCCGCGTGCCCTGTAAAATCGCATTAGTCCAATTGCCCGCGGTGCGATATTCATCGGAAACTACATCATAATACTCGGCGATGTCCCCCGCAGAATAAATACCTATCATATCCGATTCAAGATATTCATTCACCTTTACCCCTCTCCTGCCAAGCGTAATCCCGGATCCGCTCAAAAAATCTCTGCTCCGTTCAATGCCTATGCCTACGGCAAACGCATCGGTGCGGAGCGTATCCCCGCCTACCATCGTTATTGCATACTCCTCCCCGCTTTTATGGCATCCGACTATTTTCTGATCAAAAACGCACGACACGCCCAATCGCTTGAAATTTTGCTCTAAAATCCCACTCCCTTCAGTGTCTGCAAATGCGCCAAAAAATCCGCTTGCCTCGCTCATAACCTGCGGAATAATTTTGTGGTGAAGAAAAATCTCAATAAGTTCCAACGCAATAAACGATGCGCCAATAACAAGCGGCACACGGATACCCGACATATCGCGCACGAGGCGGTCTGCATCATCAATCGTCTGCAGGCGATAACTATGAGGAGATGCCGCCTCATCATGTTCCCACCGCTTCACCTTGCCGCCGGATGCAATAAGCAATTTACCAAAATGAAAAATCCTGTTGTCCGCGGTTTTTACGATATGTCCCGATACATCCACGGCGACGACTTCCGTATCCGGATAAAAATCTATTTTTTTTGCGGCATAGTCATCAACAATACGCAAAAAAATCCGATCCCGCGCGATGCGGCCTTTTAGATACGCTGGCAAAAGCACCCGCGAATACAGCGGATGCACTTCATCCGAAAGAATGGCAATAGAGCCGTCAGCATCGCGGCTACGGATGGTCTCTGCGGCGGTCACGCCCGCAATGCCGCCGCCGATAATGAAATAATCGTAATATGCGTCCATCATAAATAAAATGTAGCATGATAACGGCAAAATCAAAAATCCCCGAAGAGGGGATTTTTGATTTTGTGCAGAAATTACCTCGAGAAGCCACGGCCGCCTCCGCGTCCGCCACCGCCGCCACCCATCGGGGGGCGAGGGTTTGCTTCGCGCCAGCAATTCTTGCAATAGACATCGCGTCCAGCAGTGGGCGGGAACGGAACAGAGTCCGGCGCGCCGCACTTGGAGCAAGTGATGTCGTAGCGAGGACGGTCGTCTTGCCAACCACCGTTGCCTCCGCTTCGCTGATCTTGAAAGGCCACGAAATGAAGCTCGTAGGATTTAGCTTTTTAGCTTGTAGGAAGATCCTGTTCTACAAGCTACCAGCTACAAACTACCAGCTCTCTATAATAAATAAACGACCACTGCTCTTCTTAAGCCCTTCGCCCACCTCGCAAGATCCGCGATTACGCACGAGAGGTTTAGTACTAAGCTGACCCCAGTATACTCCCCTCCCTATTTTTGTCAAATCCCATTTGTGGAAAGAAACCGCACGAGCGCATCACCAAATCTTTACAATATCGCGGTAGGTGATGAGGAGCATGAGGAGAACGAGGGCAATGAATCCTGCGGTGTGCGCCGCGTCTTCAATATGCGGACTGATCTTGCGGCCATAGATTTTTTCAATGATAAGGAAGAGAACGCGGCCGCCGTCAAGCGCAGGGATCGGGAGGAAGTTCAACACCGCGAGATTAACCGACAACACGCCGACAAACTGCAAAAAATACGCAATGCCAAGCGCCCCGGAATCGCGCGCAAAAAGCAGGATACCAATGGGACCAGATACTTCGCCCGGCGCGTGACCTGTTGTCGCCAACACGCTGACCAGCGTCCATAATCCTGCGGCAATTGCAATCGTACTGCGTATCAATGATTGGAACCCCGCGATCGGTGCCCAATACCACGGCACGCGCTCTATAACGATACGGCCGAGCGCGATACCGAGCGGTCCCTCGCCATCGGGCAAGACAGCGCGGGGTACTGCTTTGATCTCGCTTACTGCCCCGGATCGGCGGATTATGAGTGTTATCTCCTCTCCGCGATACGCCTGTACAAAATCACTGACATCCTCTTCATTTTCAACACGAAGCGAGATATTCTGCCCTCCGCGCATCTCCAAAATCTCATCACCGAGCTTTAATCCCGCGCCGGCGGCGGGAGACACAGGCACTACGCCGAGAATTGATACCGGAATACTCTGGCTCTGTATATGAGTATCATCTGCAATCTGCGGCAAACCAATACCTGCCGCCGCAGTGAAAAGCACCCACGCCAGCGCCACATTCATCCCCACTCCCGCGGCAAGGATAATAAATCTCTGCCATGCCGGTCGTGATATAAAGCTCGCCCTATCCTGCTCCCCTTCTCCGTGCTCCCCGAATATCTTCACAAACCCGCCAAACGGAAACAGATTAAAAGAATACCGCACGCCGTTCTTTATGTGCGAAAACAAACGCGGCGGAAACCCGAATCCAAACTCCTCCACCCGCACGCCAAGCCGACGAGCCGCAAAAAAATGCCCCCACTCATGGACCAGTATCAAAGCACTGATAAAAATAATCGTAAAAATAATGCTCATAG
>JBASTK010000091.1:0-6265 GCA_049274855.1 Candidatus Sungiibacteriota bacterium
TTGGAATTTGGAATTTGGAATTTAGTTTATGTACCCTCTCCAAAAACCGCGTAGTACCGCGAATACCAGTATCGCGAAAATCACCATCCTGCTCAAACGGCGCCATAAACGCCAGATACATCCGCACCGCGTCTGCGCCGTATGCCCTCACATATTCATCGGGATTCACGACATTGCCGCGCGATTTGGACATCTTCGCGCCGTCTTTGGTAATAAGCCCGTGCGCGCGGAATCGTGGAAACGGCTCTTCAAAATCCAAAAGCCGTGCATCGTGTAGCGCCATCGTAACAAACCGCGAATACATCAGATGTAATACCGAGTGCTCGGCTCCCCCGATGTAACTATTGACCGGCAGCCATTTTTTCGTAACCACCGGATCCAATGCCGCTTTTTTGTTTCTTACGCTAGGGTATCGTAAAAAATACCATGCAGAATCCAAAAAAGTATCTGATACATCTGTCTCCCGCCGCGCCCATGATTTACACTGGGGACACCGAACTTTGTAAAACTTTTCCACTGACGCGAGCGGCGACTGATCCGTGCCGGTCGGACGGAAGTTTTTGATATACGGCAATTTCACGGGCAAATCTTTTTCCAATACCGCATACCACCCGGGCATTTCTTTGCGCTCGCCTTTTTTTTGAGCGGCGCACGCATCGCAGAAGATCATCGGAATCGGCGGCCCCCAATACCGCTGTCGCGATATCAGCCAGTCGCGCAGACGATATTGCGTCGTCAATTCGCCCCCCACAAAATCGGTTATCTTCTTCCGTGCGTCTTCCGAGTGTATGCCGTCAAACTTGCCCGATCCAACCAAATGTCCCTCGCCAACACACGCCTCTATCAATACTGGACATGTTTTCTCGGGATAATTGGGGCAAATAACGATTGTTATAGGCAAATTATATTTTTTCGCAAATGCAAAGTCACGCTCGTCGTGCGCCGGCACCGCCATAATGGCGCCAGTGCCGACATTGCCGAGCACATAATCCGCGACCCATATTGGCAATTCCTCACCATTTACAGGATTGATCGCCTTAACTCCTTTCAACTCAACGCCGGTTTTTTCTTTCCCCTCCGCCATTCGTTCTTCTCTTTTTTTCGCCCGTGCCTGTTTGGTATATTCTCCAACTTCTCTGTGGTTGATGATTTGTAATTTGTAATCTTCTATAAACGGATGCTCCGGCCCAAGCACTACATAGGTCGCGCCAAACAGCGTATCCGGCCGCGTCGTAAACACCTCAATATATGGTCTTGCGAAGACCATATATTGATTGGTGCGAATCTTAAATTTTATCAACGCGCCCTCGCTCCTGCCGATCCAGTTTTTCTGCGCGATTTTGACGCGGGGCGACCAGTCAATTTTTTCAAGATTATTTAGTAATCGCTCCGCGTATTTCGTAATCTTGAAAAACCACTGCTCTAATTCTTTTTTGATCACGGCAGTACCGCACCGCTCGCACTGCCCTGCCACGACCTGCTCATCTGCTAATACGGTCTTGCATGACGGGCACCAGTTCACTTCTGCTTTTTTACGGTACGCCAAACCGCGCTTAAACATCTGCACAAAAATCCATTGTGTCCAGCGATAGTACTCCGGGTCATTGGTCTCCAATCGCTCATCCCACGCAAACCCATTGCCCATCATAGCGAGCTGGCGATAGAAACTTTTTTCCAAAATAACCGCCTGCTTCATCGGATGGCGTCCAGTTTTGAGCGCGTAATTCTCTGAATGAATCCCAAATGCGTCCAAACCAATCGGCTCAAAAACTTCATGCCCCTGCATACGCTTCATACGGCCGTAAATATCCACGCCCGTAAATGTCCGCATGCCGCCGATATGCAGTCCCTCGGCGGACGGATACGGAAACATCATCAGATTGTAAAAAGGTTTTTTGGCACGCTTAAAATCCGGCTCGTACACTTTTGCCGCGAGCCATTTTTTCTGCCACTTCGCTTCAATTTTTTTCGGGTCGTAACGCGTCATTATAGTGCAAATATTTTTCTTGCATTCTCCGTCGTCATTCGCGCTGTCGTCTCGTACGACAGCGCTTTTATTTCCGCCAATTTTTGGGAAACTTCCGCGACATACGCGGGCTCATTTCTTTTGCCCCGATATGGCACCGGCGTGATATATGGCGCGTCTGTCTCAAGGATTATCCTATCTATCGGTATGTAGCGTACCACCTCATCGTAGTCCCGCGCAAATGTGATGACGCCGCCGAAAGAAAATAAGAAACCAAGATCCAGAAGTGCCTTTGCGTCATCTTTTGTGCCGGTGAAGAAGTGAATGATACCGGACGGCGCGGGCAGCTGCCAGCGCCGCTCCTGCAAAATCGCAATCAAATCCGCAAACGCATTGCGGCAGTGGATCATCAACGGCTTTTTTACTTCCTGCGCGAGCGCGATCTGCTGTTCAAAAACCGCGCGCTGTTTTGTTTTTGTTTCTTCGGACAAGCGATAATAATCTAGCCCGCATTCGCCGATAGCAACCACCTTTGAATCCTGTGCCAGCTTTTTATAATACTCGTAATCAAACTCCTCGCCGCGGCTCATAAAACCCTTGTCCGCAACACCCTTACAAACTCCAGTTTGTAAGGGTGTTGTTAGTCCGAGTTCCTGCGCGTCATGGTATGACTGCTCAGTATGAATCGGATGCAGACCGACCGTAGCATAGACGCCTTCAGCATATCGCGTCGCGGTCGCGACCGCGGCGGCTGATGTATCGCGCTGGGTGCCGACATTGACCATCCATATTCTCGCATCAAGAGCGCGTTGAATCACCGCATCCTGATCATCGGCAAAAGCGGCAAACTGCGTATGGGTATGGACATCAAAAAGGGACGGTGCTTTTATGCCCCGCACTTCTTCATGAGATAAAAAGGGCGCGCCAATGTTGTCGCGGAGGTTCGCAATATCGCCCCACTTCTCATCTTTTTCAACCATAAAAATTATTTTAGGCGCGGGAAGAGGTTCTCGCCTTTTTTTATGGTGATTGCGCCGTTGCTCACTGTAATTTGTTTACTAATATTCTCCGCCGTATCAGGGAGAAATGACATCAAAAGCTCACGCACGGCATTCACCAAAACTGCGACATTGGCAACGATTTTTTGCAAAGCCGCAGGATCATCTTTTATTGTCCATGGTTTCGTATCGTTGATATATTTGTCGGCAAATGAAACAAGTTCCCAGATACTGGCGAGTGCTTCATTGAGGCGGAACTCTTCCGTGCGCGCCGCCACGGCGGCGCGCACGCGCGCAATCTCTTCGGTTATTGCAACATCCACGGCAATAGAAATCGGACTCCCTCTTTCTCCCAGCTTTGCCACACGCGCAACGAGATTGCCGATACCGTTTGCTAAATCGCCATTGTAGCGTTGCTTAAACTTCTCATACGAAAAGTCGCCGTCTTCGCCGGACGGAATCTCGCGCAGGAGGTAGTATCGCACTGGGTCCGTGCCGTATTTTTCAATCAATTCAAACGGATCAACCCCGTTGCCGATGGTCTTTGACATCTTCTGCCCATCCACCGTGATATAGCCATGCACTATAATTGACTTTGGTAAAGGCAGTTTTGCCGCAAGTAAAAACGCGGGCCAGTACACGGCGTGAAATCGCAGAATGCCCTTGCCGATCAAATGCGCATCCGCAGGCCACCACTTTTGATACATTTCTTCATCCCATTCAAATCCCACGCCCGACTGATAGATATTGAGCGCGTCAAACCATACATACATCCGCTGGGTGTCATCGCCCGGCACGGGCACGCCCCAGTTGCGCGCGCGCGCATTAGAACGGGAAATGCTAATGTCTTGCAATGGAGTACGCAAGAATCCGAGCACTTCATTTTTTCTTGTCGCGGGAATAATATGAACGGTATCCGATGAAATGAGATCAATGAGCGCATCACGATATTTTGAAAGACGAAAAAAATAATTTTCTTCGGACACCATCTCAAGTTTTCTCCCCGGATGCTCCGCGCACTCGCCCTCTATGGTAAGCTCTTCGGCAGTATAAAACGCCTCGCACCCGAGACAATACAGCCCCTCGTACGATTTTTTATAAATATCTCCCGCGTCCGCGCACCGCCGCCATAACTCCTGACTTGCGGGATAATGATGCCTCGTGTCGCTCCCGCGCTGAAACATATCAAAATGCACATTGAGCAACTCCGCGAGTGTGGCAAAAAGTTTTGCGTTTGTCTCAATAAATGCCTCCACCGGCACGCCTGCTTTTTCCGCGGCCTGCACATTTTTGAGTGCATTCTCGTCCGCGCCCGAGAGCACCAGTACATCTTCGCCACGTGCGCGCGCCGCGCGCGCGAGCACATCCGCCTGCACAAACTCCAGCGCATGCCCCACATGCGGCCGATCATTTACATAAGGAATCGCAGTTGTGATATAAAATTTTTTACTTTTTTTCTCAATCATGATAAAATGATATTCTTATGACACTCGCCGTCCACGCACTCATCGGAGCCGCCACCGCGCACCAGCTCGGACTGCATAATCCCCTATCTCTTTTTCTTGCCGGAGCCGCCACGCATTATCTTTCCGACGCTATCCCCCATTGGGACTGGCGACTCTTCTCTTTCTCATCTGAAGAAAAATCAGAAACGCGGCGATGGAAATTTGCATCAGCGATCTTTGCCAGAGACATCGCCTATGTGGTACTTGATGGCGTGCTCGGCATCGCGGCGGTCTTGCTCATCGCGCAACCCTCATCCGTAGAAACGGCCGCTCTGCTTCTCCTTGCCGCCCTCGGCGGCATGACGCCCGATCTCCTACAGGGGATTTATTTTACCGGATACGCTCCGTATCTTATGCCCCTCCAACGCTTCCATGACTTCTGCCACACCAAAATAAAATTGGGACCATATCCTGCCATCGGCATCCCTTTTCAAATCCTCATCGCCCTTGTCGCGGCATACTTACTCATGTAGCGTAAAGCAGAGAACTCATCTTACTAAAAACTCACTACTCCGGCAGGAGCGCGCGCTTTTTCTTGTCCCAATCATTTAGTAATTCCGCCCCGATTGTGGTGAGCGGCACTGCCAAGAGAATGCCGAAAATACCGCCGATGGTAGCGCCGATAACCAGCGCCAGCACCACGATAAGGGGCGAGAGCCCCACACTGCGGCGCATAACAACAGGGACAATAATATGCGACTCCGCCTGCTGTACGGCAACATAAAGCCCCGCGGTAAATAACCCCAGCATAGGGGTTGTCAGTAGTGCGACGATCACCGCGGGTACTGCCGCGAGAATCGGACCTACCACGGGAATAATCTCAAACACCGCGGCAATAAGCGCGAATAAAAATGCATTCGGCACACCAAGAAGCGTCAATCCAAAAAATATAAGAATGCCGACAATGGCGCCAAGGAGCATCTGCGAACGGAACCAGCGGCCAAGTTTCTTTTGCGACCGTTCCCACAAATTGATCGCATACGCTTCGTGTTGCAAGGGGATGGCAAGCCGTAAAAATGTTTCAATCCCTTTTTCCTGCGCGGCGAGATAAAAAGAAAATACGACGACGAGCACAAATGAGAAAATACCTCCGAACATCATGGCGATAAAACTAATAACGCCACCCCCCAGCCGCTGTATGTACTGATCAGGAAGAGAAAAAAGCGCTTCTGCATCCAAATGAAAATCCGGCAGAAACGGCAGGGATCCGGCTTCGTTCACGCTCTGACGAATCTGATCCTGCAGGAGTGGATACCCCACGGCTAATGTACGAAATTCCTCCAAAATAAGCGGTACCACGAGATAAATCAAGAAGAAAAATGCCAGCGCAATCGCAAAGTAAATCAGCACCACCGAGAGGATGCGCGGCATACGATAGCGCTTGAACCATTCAATCGCGGGCTCTATGGCTGATGCTACAATCACGGCAAAAAAGAGCGCCATGACAATATCCCAGACAAGATATAATGCGGCAAATGCAAGCAGTACCAAAACAAACCGGATCATTGTCCAGGTAGAAACGGAAAACTGATGACTATCCCGAGAATACATATAATTCTACGCTACCACTTTTTGAGAATCTCTTCAAATGGGATTCTGTCTTTGAAGGGTCCTATCATTGCAAGATTTAGGCGCGAGGATACAAAGAGCTCACGCGCCACCGCGCACACATCATCCGCAGTGACCGCATCAAGCTTTGCAAATACCTCATCAACTGTCTGCGGACGCCCCGTCAACATCTCTTCTCCTCCGATGAAATTTGCCACCGCATTGGACTGCTCAAGGCCAATCAGAGT
>JBASTK010000092.1:0-2780 GCA_049274855.1 Candidatus Sungiibacteriota bacterium
CATGGCATCAATGCCGCAAATGACGACGCGACCAAGATGTTTTCCAAAGGATACGACTGGGCGTACGGCGGCAAAAAAGCGGCGTAAGATAATACATACATTTTACTATCGAGGCTTAGCCTCGATAGTAAAACTGGATTCCCGATCAATTCGGGAATGACAGAATATAATGGCGTGTTGACATTAGTGTTTTTATAAAGTAAAATAGCGGTATGGACTGGACTGAACGCATTGAGATAGATCAACAAAATCTTTATGGCTAAAAAAATCACCACCATAGAAGATCTCGCAGAGATGATCCAGCGCACTATGGCGAGTAAAGAGGATTTGCGCACTATGGCGAGTAAAGAGGATTTAAAAGAGGCGGTAGCGCCACTTGCGACCAAAGTGGAATTGCGAGCACTGGAAACTCGGATGGGCGGTCTTGACGCGCGAATGGATAATCTTGATGCGCGGGTGATGCTGCTCCAATCCGATGTGAGTGATATAAAAGAAGATATGGTCTATCGTCACGAATTTGATGATGCGCGCGATCGGATAAAATATGTTGAGCGGAAACTTGGGATTGAAAGCGGGGTCTGACCGCGCCTCCACACGCAAAATATATTGCATAACCCGAAGTGAGCGAATTCACTTCTTATTGCCGGAGAAAAAGAGTATCGCTGGCGCAGATTCACTTCATAACTGGATTCCCGCATGCCACGGGAATGACGCCGTGGCAAAAAGAATAGACCTACTGCGTAAAGATTTTCGTAGCGAAATTGTCAGATTTCGAGCGAGACGAAGCAAAAATTATGAAGCATATACGGCGTATATGTTGAATAATTTTTGCAAAGTCGTAGCCGAAATCTGGGAATTGCAGCAGAAGAATCTTTACGCAGTAGGTCTAATGATAAAATACGGCTTGCTAATTTTTTTAAATTCATGATCGATTCACCAACACCAATCCCCGATCGTGGTCAAGGACAAACATATAATCTCCTCTCGCTTTTTGGGATGCAGAACGCGTCGCCGGAGGAGCAAAACGAATTTCTCGCGGCCGCATCGCAGGCCGTGCTGATTGCGGTGGTCGGGCGGATTGAAAAAAAACTGCCAGAGGACAAACGTGAAGAATTTCATCGTCTGTTTGCGGACAACGCATCGGACGCGGAAAAAGCCGCGTTTTTTACGGCGTATATTCCGGATTTCAAGGATATTCTCATAGAGGAGCTGGCACGCTTTAACCGCGAGGCGATTGATACCGCCGCGGATCAAATAAAGCCATGAGACGCCCATCTTTTCCGCACGCGCACCACACAAAATCCCGCACGCGCGCTTTTTTTATCTTGGCGATTTTTTTTGTCCTGCTTTTCTTGGGGGGCGCGGCGAGCGTCTACTCGCTCGTGCGGGATATGCCAAATCCCTCGCGCGTGGGCGAACGATCGGTTATAGAATCAACTAAAATCTACGACCGCACGGGTACTATTGTGCTTTATGAAATACATGGTAATCAACGCCGAAGTGTAATTCCATTTGATCAAATCCCCGACTCAGTGAAAAAGGCAACACTCGCCGCCGAAGATATTAATTTCTACCGCCATATAGGTATTGACTGGCGCGGGATCGCCCGCGCTATTGTGACAAATATCACGCGCGGCAATTTCTCGCAAGGCGGCTCCACCATCACCCAGCAATTCGTAAAAAACTCTCTCTTAGGACCAGAAAAGACCCTCACGCGCAAAATACGCGAGCAGATATTATCACTCCTCTTGGAACGCAATTACTCCAAAGATGAGATTTTTGGTTTTTATCTGAATCAAATCCCGTACGGCGCAAATACCTACGGCATTAGCGCCGCGGCGGAATACTATTTTAACAAAAAACCTGCGGATCTGACGCTCGCCGAGGGTGCGGCGCTCGCCTCTCTCCCTAAAGCGCCGACTTATTATTCGCCCTACGGGCCGCGTAAAAAGGAGCTCCTCCAACGCAAGGACTGGACACTGGATCGCATGGCTGACGCGGGATTAATCGCGCGTGCCGACGTGGATGCGGCAAAACTTGAGGCGCTCGTATTCGCGCCGCCGCGCGAAGCCATCCGCGCGCCGCATTTTGTGGAATATGTGCGTGATTATCTGAATAAAAAATATGGCGAACAGACGGTGGAACAGGGCGGGCTCAAAGTGACGACCACGCTTGATTGGACACTACAGGAAGAAGCGGAAAAAATCATCCGCGAGGGCGCGGAAGCAAACGAAAAACTGGTCGGCGCATCCAATGCCGCGCTCGTTGCTATCGACCCTCAATCAGGAGACATCCTTGCTCTCGTGGGCTCGCGCGACTATCTCGCCGAGTCGCTCCCCAAAGGGTGCACTGCGGGTATCACCTGCACATTTGACCCTTATGTAAATATCGCAACGGCAAGTCGCCAGCCGGGCTCGGCATTTAAGCCATTTGTTTATGCGACTGCGTTCAAAAAGGGCTACACGCCCGAGACCGTGCTGTTTGATGTCGCGACTGAATTTAATCCCCTCTGTAATCCGGATGGCAGTCCGGGCGCCGGAGTCCGCGATCCCAAGCAATGCTATCATCCGCAAGATTATGATGGCACATTCCGCGGACCAGTAAGTATGCGCCAAGCCATCGCGCAATCACTCAATGTCCCTGCGGTAAAAGTGCTGTACCTTGCGGGTATCCCCGACTCCATCGCGACGGCGCAAACTATGGGCATCACCACCCTCACCCAACCCGACCGCTACGGCCTCTCACTCGTCCTGGGGGGCGCTGAAGTGACCCTGCTGGAC
>JBASTK010000093.1:0-13068 GCA_049274855.1 Candidatus Sungiibacteriota bacterium
GCGCGAGACGAATCGAGAAATAGAACGCACATTGAAATGGGGATGATTGGCTTCGATGGGAATGATGACGCATAGCGCCGAGCCGAGGACGCAAAGACGACTCGTAAAACTCTTTGCAAACCATACATGCAAATGTATCTGAAGGAGCAGTAGCAGTGTCTGCCGATCTGTTCGGCGGCCCGGCCTACGCCCCCGCATTCGCCTAATTTTTTAGCCGAATGCCATTCGCCTGCAGGCGCCCGAGCCGCAGATCACGAGTGTCATACTTCGGGCTTGGCAAGCGCCGTCCGGGGACGCTCGCGACTCCTTACCGGACCCCGATCGGAAGATTTTGCTGAAATTTTACTTCCGCCGCGGGCAATTCAATTTCAGCTACGCCCGTAGCAACGCTCTGCCCGACTCGCTTCCACACGGGGGTTCAATTCCCCCCATCTCCACTCGTCAAAACAAAAGATTGGCTTAAGAATAGTATATGGAAAAAGTACCGTCGCCCCGATTCAACATAGAAGATTTTGATGCGAGACGCATAAAAGAAGACAGAGATACCGTACAATTAGCGACGCATGTCAAAGAATTTATCACAGAAAACTATCCGGAAAAAATCGACCAGCATGAAGTCAAGCATCTTCTTAATTTCTGCGATGGATTGATAGAACGGCCGTATACCCTAAACAGCGCCGAATCATTCAATTTGTTATTGGAAAGAGCGGAAGGAATACTTAACCGATAATTATCACTATCCAAAAACGATACCGCATCAATCAATGGATCCGTGTCTCACCTATCCGCGTAATCGGCGAGAAAGGAGAAAATCTTGGCGTGCTTGAAACCGCTGAGGCGCTCCGTATCGCGGGCGAGCAAGGACTGGATCTCATTGAGATTTCAGCCACCGCTGTCCCACCGGTATGCCGAATTATGGATTTCGGCAAGTTCAAGTACGAGCGGGAGAAGGGCGAGCGCGAACACGGCAAAAAACAAAAAGAATCGGAGATCAAAGGCATTCGAATAGGATTTACGACCGGCACGCATGATCTGGCGCTCCGCGCCAAACAAATTGCAAAGTTTCTGGAAGACGGCGATAAGGTACGGGTAGATATGCGCTTGCGCGGACGCGAGAAAGCTCACGGACAATTCGCGCTTGACCGGTTCAAAAAATTTCTTGAAATGATTCCTGTGGGATTTACACTTGAATCCCCACCCAGACGCTTTCCCCAGGGATTCATCGCTATTATTACGAAAAAGTAATATCCATGCGTAAATCAGTACTAAAACGGATCAAAATCACCTCAACCGGTAAATTGCTTCACCGCAAAGCCGGGCATAACCATTTCAATGCAAAATCATCCCGCAAATCTCAATTGAACCGAAAGAAGTTCACACTACTCAGCGGATCATTTGCAAAAAAAATACGCGCGTATGCGCACCAAAACGACTAACACAAATATCTTATGACACGAGTAAAACGAGGCGTCATCGCCCACAAAAGACGGGAGAAAGTCCTCAAAGCCGCCAAAGGGTTCAAGTGGGGCAGAAAATCCAAAGAGCGCATGGCGCGCGAAGCGCTCCTACACGCGTGGAGCTATGCGTTCACCGGACGCAAAGAGCGCAAACGAACTTTCCGCGGCCTCTGGCAGACACGGATCGGCGCAGCCGCAAAAACCGCGGGCATCTCTTACAGTAAATTGATGGGATCGCTCCGGAAAAAAAGTATCGCGCTTGACCGCAAAGTACTTGCCGAAATCGCCGCAGAACATCCGATAGTATTCAAAAAAATTGCGGAACACGCGACGCAATAATCAAAATATGTTCATACTAAAAACCCCGCCAACAAGCGGGGTTTTTATTTGATTCCAGCGATAAACTTATGCGCTTTTTTGAGGAGACGCTTCGTTCCTAAGTAAAAAACCTTTTTATACGCTTTCTCGTACGAAAGCCATACGGCGTCAATATGTTCAATAGAGAGTTTAATACGCCTCTTTTTTGACCGCGCGAGAAACCACACCACTGACTTATCGACCTTTTTGCCCTTTTGCATATACCCGTATCGCTCGGTCTCTCTGAAACCGTTAATAAACTTAATATCCCCTAACCCCGTTTCTTCCATAATCTCTCTGCACGCCGCCTCGCGCGCCGTTTCTTTTTTCTCAATATGGCCTTTCGGAAAACTCCAATACTCTTTCGGCTCCAAAAACCTTCTGCTGTGCTTGAGCAAAAGATACTCCCTGCCATTTTTTGTATCGCGGAATACCACCGCGCCAGCAGATCGTTCCCTTTTCATAATTATTTTAACATACTTAGCATTTTCTCAACCGGCCACGCGTTGATGATATCTTTTTTCTCCGCCCAGCCGCGGCGGGCTTGTGCGATGCCGTATGCCAGATATTGAAAATGTCTGACGGAATGCGCGTCCGAGTCAATGCTCATTTTTACTCCGGCGTCCACGCACTTGCGGATGTATTCATCGCGGATATCGGCGCGTTCCGGATACGCGTTGATTTCAAGCACGGTAGCCGTACGCTTTGCGGCCGCGATTACCGCATCAATATCCAGATCAATCGCCTCGCGCTTATTGATAATGCGCCCGGTCAGATGAAAAATAATATCAATATGCGGATTCTCCATAGCACAAATCACCCGCGCCGTCTGCTCTCGGCGCGAGAGCTTGAAATGGCTATGTACCGCGGCACCGACAACATCAAGTTGTGCCAATACTTCGTCCGCAATATCCAGTGTCCCGTCTTTATTGATATTCACTTCAGCGCCTTTTAATATCCTAAATCCTCGGCTTTTGGATTTTTTGTTGATAATATCAATCTCCGCCATCTGGCGCAAAAGTTTCTTCTCATCCGCGCCGCCGGTCATGGCCAAGCTCTTCGTGTGATCCGTAATCGCGATATATTCCAATCCGGCCGCGCGGCCGGCTTCTGCCATTTTCTCAATAGAATCCTCGCCGTCGGTCCAGTCGGTCTGCACCTGTAAATCACCTTTCAAATCGCCGTAGCCGATAAGGTCAGGCAGATTCTCTCCCATTCCAGACTTAGTCTGGTTTCGTTCCAGACTAAGTCTGGAATGGCGAATTTCTGCGGCTTCAATCTCGCCCGTGTTCTCGCGCAATTCCGGCTCAATGTATTGCAGACCGAGTTTTTTATAAATCTCCTCCTCGGTGCGACCCGCGATCATTTTTTCTCCTTTGAACAAGCCGTATTCGTTGAGCTTCCAGCCCTTTTTAATTGCAATTTCGCGCAGTGCCACATTGTGATCTTTGGACCCGGTGAAATAATTGAGCGCAGCGCCCCACGATGCCACAGGCACCACACGCAAATCACAGTCAAGTCCATTTTTTAATTTTACATTTGTTTTCGTAGGTCCACTACCATACACATGCGCGATATGCGATAAACCCAAAAATCGCTCCATCACTTTTCCCGGTTTTTTGGATGCCACCACAATATCAATATCGCCGATGGTCTCGCGCCCTCGGCGCACTGATCCCGCAACTATGACGCGCTCCACTTCGGGGAACGCCTCAATCATATTCTCTATCCCGCGAATTTCCGGGAGCAGAAGCCCCAACACGCGCCTGCCGCCGGACTGTTTCAGAAATGCGATACTCTTCAAGATTCGTTCTTCTGACTTTACTCCAAGATGAGAAATCTTTCTTATTTTCCCCGCCGTAGCGGCTTTTTCCAAATCCGCAAGATTACGAACGCGCAATTTCTCCCACAATGTTTTTACCATCTTTGGCCCCACGCCTTCCACCGCAGTGAGTCCTGCAATATCCACCGGCATCTTTTTTTTCATCAGCCGATACTCGCGAAAACTGCCGGTTTTCAGCATCTCTTCAATATGCAGAGCAATGCCGCGGCCCACGCCCGGGATCTCCTCCAACGCCTTGAGTCCGCCTTTTCCCCAAATCTCCCTCACCTCCGTATCCAGCGCCGCGACACCCATCGCCGCCTTCTCATACGCCCGCGGCCTGAACGCCACCCCCTCCATATCCAAAAGCGCCGCCATCTCATTGAGGATTTTTGCAATTTCTTGATTGGTCATGATACCATTATAATCATAAACACATCACCGATGTACAGCGACGAAGTCCACCAAGAGGAGTATTGCCTTGATCCTTGAAATGTCCAGAGATAAATTCCGCGCAACCGTTAAATCCGGTGCTGGCAACAAAACTGAAGCGCTTTTCAAAATACTCACTGACTATCAATGCCATGAACATACCAAAGGGCCAGTCAAACCCGCGTGCGACAAATACTGCAACCTGTGCTGTTACCAACTCGTTGACGCGACACCCGGAGAAATCGGGCTCATTTGGCAGTATTTGAAAAACCTCCCTTACGCGGAGAAAAAGAAATGGCGGGGCCGTCTCCAACGCGCAGCTAACGCATGGAACAAATATATCAGTCAAACGCCGCGCCTGCTCTTTCCTACCGATCCAATTGCGACGCTCAAGGGGATATCTATGGATTGGCGCGGAACACCATGCCCATTCCTTGAAGACAACGGCGCCTGCGGCATCTATGAGGTGCGTCCATTGCCGTGCCGCACTACGACAAGCCCTATCCGATGCGCCAGCTCCGCAGATGTGTATGATGGCATGCATGCTTTGCAATGTAGATATCAAAGCGAACAATGGGCGATGGAATTATGCATTGAGGAGCGCATAGCTGACGACACGCTATATGCAGCTTTCCTCATCCAATTTATTGCAAGAATAAATTGGCGGGAACTTTGACAGCCATCTCGTCAAAAAACATTGCGGTGTCCATCCTATGGACACCGCTCTTATATTTTATTTCTCAATAAAAATACGCGGAGCGGCCTGCGGGACTTTTGGCAAGATATAGGGCTTTAAAAATATCAGCATAATGGTCGCGACGAATGTGAGAATGCCCACCATGGGAAATACCGCGCGAAAACCGATCGCGCTCCCGAGTACACCGCCCAATATCGCGCCAAGCGCGGATCCTGCGCCGACGGAGAAACTTGAAAAAAGCGACCACTCAAAACCTTCTTTGCCCTTATCAATATGACGCGTGAATATGGCATAGAACGGCGGGATAATCATAGCATCGGCAACACCAATGGCAAACTGCAGAATATACACATGCGCGATATTCGTCGCAAAGTAGTAGAGAGAAATAAAAACGGCATTCAGTATGCCGCCCGCAATCATGAAATAAAAATCATCAATTTCGCCGTGATTGCGGTCAATGAATCGCGCGATAAAAAGCTGGAGTATAGATTTAGTCATCCAATAAATCGTAATGGCAAGTCCCACGCTTGCCACCGTGGCGCCCGCAATCTGCGTTGTGATAAATACCGCATAGATCGGCGGGAGGAATCCTGCCGCGGCGGTCAGCACGAAATACGCCATCACGATGACGAGAATCACCTGATTGAGTTTGGGAAACCATGTACGCATACGCCTTCATTATATCATATCCGTTGTGCCCGCGCCAAAAAAGTATTACCCTACCGCTATGGATCCTAAAGATATCCACGACAATGCATATTGGAAAGAGCATTTGACCCGCGAGTAATATCGCGTCCTGCGTGAAAAAGAAACCGAAGCACCCTTTACCGGCGCGCTCGTACAGAACCACGACACTGGCATGTATATTTGCGCCGCGTGCAAAACGCCGCTTTTTTCTTCGGATACGAAGTTTGATTCCGGCACCGGCTGGCCGAGTTTCTCTGATGTGGCGGAAAAAGGCAATGTCATACTAAAAGAAGACATGAGCGCGGGGATGCGCCGCACCGAGGTCTTATGCGCCGCCTGCGGCGGGCATCTCGGCCATATCTTTGACGACGGCCCCAAAGAAAAAGGCGGCAAGCGCTACTGCATCAACTCCTGCGCATTGGATTTTGAAGAGAAGAAAAAATAACCCACCTAAAAAGCCGAGACATTCGTCTCGGCTTTTTAGGTTTACAAATTCAAAATAACGCGGATTGTGGGGAGGATGCGATTTTCTCGCCTTTATTAAAAATCTTCACATGGCCATACTCGCCGTCAAACCCCGGCTCTATATGAACCCGTCCCGCGCGCACAGCCATAATACCCTCTACGATTTCCGATGTCGTCGCAACCGCAAGACCACTTCGCGATGCGTCTATCACCACCGCAAACTCACTGCCGATTTTCTCAATAATGCTTCTGTACTCGGCTTTCACGCGCTTTGACGCAGTGCCTACACCCATGCTTTCCGCAATAATCTCATCCAGCGGCACCATACTTTTGAACGGGATAGCGCCTGCGGGCGGCGCGCTACCCGCGGGTCTATCCGCGAGTTCATTCACCCGATACATCACGCCGACAGTCATAGGTTTTCCACACTTTGGACACAGCTTATTCAGTTTTTTTGTCTCCTCCGGTCCGCATGAAAACTTGCAATCGCGATGACCATCATAATGATACTTCCCCTCTTCCGGAAAAAATTCCACGGTGAACAAGAATTTCTTCGGATCGTGCGATTTAATCGCATCCATCAGTCCGTCATACGAAAGTTCCGTGTCAAAAACATTTGCCTCGCGGCCGATTCTCTGCAATGAATGAGCATCAGAATTGGAAATCAGCGCGATATTATCCAGTTTTGAGAGCCGCCTGTTCATTGCAGGATCAGACGACAATCCGGTCTCTATGGCAAAAATATATTTTGTGTATTCATCATAACATTCCTCGAGCGTATCAAATCCTGACATAGAGCCGAATACGGAAAACCATGGCGTCCAGGCATGGGCAGGAACCACGACCGCACGCGCGTCAATATCAAAGACAATCTTTGCCAATTCTTTTGCGCCAAGGCCCAATATCGGACGGCCGTCGGACTTGATGTTGCCACGCGCGCCGAGTACCGCGTTTATTTTTTCCGCGCTCTCAACCGACGGCACGAAAATCAAACTATGCACCCGGCGTGTCTTCCCACCTTTTGAATAGATACTGGAAATCTCCACAGTAAGGAGAAATCTGACTAGAGGCTTAGCCTCCATAGTGGAGGCTAAGCCTCTATAGCTTGCTTTCAACTTAAACAGTCCTGACTCCGCGGGCTCCAGTTTTGTTTTGATTTCCTTAATCCACGCCGGATGCGTAAAGTCCCCGGTGCCCATCACCATAATCCCTTTGAGCCGCGCCCAGTAATCAAGATTTTCCAAAGTCATTTCTTTAGACACCGCGCGCGAATACGGAGAATGAATATGGAGATCCGCGATGATTTTCATAAAATCACAGCTTAAAATCACGCACGCAGGATTCAAAAAAAATCCGCATGTCGCCTTTTGACACCGACTTACCCAAGAAGAGAATCCCTGTATCCTCTGTATCATCCAAATAAATCAGCTGTTCAAGGAACAGCCGCGCATTAAATTCATCGCGATACTTCTGCTTTGCCAAATCGATAATTGTTTCCAAAGAAGCGTGCTTGCCGGAAAGCACCTCATATAAATCCACATAGTCCTTGTATGTCCCGCGCCTGCCGATGGTGTATGCTTTTGTTGCGGCAAGTTCCAATATAGAAAGCATCCGTACACCTTCATACACTACAAGGTCGGAAACCAACGGAAATGGATAATGAAGAAAGGTTATTTTCACGCCATCAATAAACACCGTGAGTTCATCGGGATTATTTACCGAAGGCGCGGCTACGCCAAATACCCGCTTCACTTTTGCGAGAAGATCACGCGGAATCGGATCCGGAGAAAAAAGATCAAAATCAACCGACTGGCGATGCCCGAGATACAGCGCCAACGCGGTACCGCCCGCGAGATAATACTCCGCAAATACGGAGAGCTTTGTAAAAATCACTCTTCCTTTTTCAGTGAGTGCTTCGGGATGCATGAAAGAATGTGTCAATACCGAATAAAAGCATCACCAATCGCCGAACCCGAGGCCGAAGTTCGGTCATCGGGAGAGCGTGGAGCATTTCTTGAATCCCAGCTCTCCCATAGGCGCGGATAAGCCACCGCCAGTGCTCCAAGTCGCCATAGTTGAGCGCCTGCACGATAATTGCCTTGCGATCGCGCGATGGATCAAGCCGCGTTATGTCATACGACCATAGGATCGAACGGAAAAAATCAGGCAAAAGCGCCAATGATGTACTGGTATTCATATTACTATTGTATCATAAAAGTGTCCCCCTGTGGAGTCCCGCAAATTGACACGGCCCACGAATACGGAGAATGAATATGCAAATCCGCGATAATTTTCATATTCAGATAAAAAAATGTATTAAAATATCCGCAAGAGTTCGGCGGCAACACCAATGATGATGACCGCAAGAATAGCATAGCCCGCGAGTGCGGCAAGCGGACTGCGAATGTTTTGCTTTTCCCGTATTCGGCGACCCATAAAGAAGAAAAGTATGCCGTCAATGCCAAACGCAAAGATTCCGACAACACTGATGATCGCGATAAAATTTTGAAATCCCGCAAAGTAGAGCAGGATCGGGACTGCCGATGCGGCAAACCATGCGGCACGCCGCGGCATACCCATATCCAGCCGCAACATCGCCTGAAAATTTGCGGAGAGCGCAACATACGAAGTGAATACCGCGAGAAACCCGGCAATGCTTGCCCACCATGCGATATTTCCGCCGAGCGCAGACCGCAGTCCGGCAATGGCTTCCTCGCTCGTGGCAAGTCCGGTAACGCCGACCACGGCATACGCAAAAAAGAAATAGAGAAGTGCTGGAATGAGAGATCCTATAATAATCGCGGCGCGCGCTTTTTTTCTATTGCGACCAAGCACGGTGATAACATCCGGAATCACGCTCCCGCCGGAAAGCGCGAATAACAGCACGCCGAAAGGCAAAAAAATATGCTCCATGCGCATACCTGAAAGATGCGGCACAGACACAAAACGCGCCAGAAAAAGCGGCAGGGCAATAATAAACGCAATTTCAAAAATCGTGAGCACGCCATTGATTGCCGCTTCTTTTTTTAAGGGGAAAAAAGTAATCGCGGCAATCGCGCCGGCGAGTCCCATGACCCACCAAAGCGACGGCGCGCCTCCTGCGCGCGCCGTAATCATCTGTAAAAAAACCGTACCCACCGCCAAATATGCGAGGAGCGCGCCCCCTATTCCAAACAGGGATGATGCCCATGACAGCGCAGATGCGCCCCGTCCGAGATAGAGCCGCGCATAGCCCGGCATACGATGAAAGTGCGGAGTCGCAAGCACAATATCGGCATACAAAAGATGCAAGCCCAACACCACGAGAGAAAGTATCCCGAGTTCCGCCGCGCCCAGCCAAAATCCGGTTTGCGCGAACGCAAAAGGAATGGCAAACATCCCCGCGCCGATAATCATGCCCGCAAGCGTCAGTATCGCTTTAAGAAGCGGCATGCCAACAAAAATTATTCATCAGCTATTTTGTCTTTGGCAACAAGCGCCATGATTCTTTGCACCAGCTCCTTCGGATCCGCGTCAAAAATTACTTTTCCCATGCCGCGATGCGCTTTTTCCAGCAAGCCCTTAATCTCATCCGCCATGCCGCCGGTGCCGGTCAGAATCCCAATCGGCTTATTATCCTCAAACGCAATCGTAAACTCGTCCAGCGTCCCTATCCTGCCGCAGACGATCAATACCGCATCGGACGCGCGCGTAAGCAGGAGATTGCGCCCCGAGTAACCAAATCCCGTATAGATAATAATATCCTGATAATCAAGCGGGAGCTGATATTTTTTGACATGCTCCGCTTCGGATGAGGCAGGCGAGATCCCAATTACAAACCCTCCGGCTTCTTTGGCACCGATAGACCCCCAATACGGCGCGCCCGTGGTAGCACCCGTCACCAGCACCGCGCCATGCTTAATAATCTCTGTACCGAGCGTCTTTGATTTTTCCAAAGCATCCGGCGCGCAGTGTCCGGTCTCTGCGGCGCCGGAGATGCAGATTTTATATTTGAGATGACTATGGGGAGATGTTGCCATACCGCATATTATATCTCAAAACTCTGCCCCTGCATAGGGGCGATTGCCGAAACGCCGAGACGATCCGCGATCTGCTGTGCGAGACCCTCGGCCTGCACATCCTCGCCCTGCACGGTAAAAACGCGCTTGAGCGTATCGCGCTGGGCTTCGGCAAATGCGAAAAGCTGGGGATTATCCGCGTGCGCGGAAAATCCGTTTATTTTTCTCACCTCGGCGCGCACCGCAATTTCCTCTCCCATAATCCGTATGGTTTTCTCGCCTTCAATCAATTTTCTCCCGAGAGATCTTGCGGCCTGATATCCGGTAATGAGTAAGATACTTGCAGGATCCGAAAGATAACGCCTCGCATGATGCAATATCCTGCCGCCGGCCATCATGCCGGAGCCCGCGATAATCACTTTTGGCGCAGGAATATCATTGATCGCTTTGGACTCATCAACGCTTGGCGTGAAGCGGAGTTTTTTAGAGCGAAACAGGTTTGGGTGCGCCCGCAAGAGCGTCCTTATTTCCTCTTTGTACGCCAGGGGGTAGCGTTCATACACTTCGGTAATGCGAATCGCAAGGGGCGAATCCACAAATAGCGGCATTTCTGGAATCCTTTTTTGATGCGCCATCTCATTGAGCAAAAAAAGAATCTCCTGCGTGCGCTCCGTGGCAAACGCCGGGATAAGCAGTGTCCCGCGCCGTGCAGCCGCATCCTCCACCGCGCGTTCCAATCTGAGCGTCCGTTCCTCGGGTGCCTCGTGCGTGCGCGTGCCGTACGCGGATTCCATAATCAAATACTCAATACCCGAGACCACATCCGGCGGCGGGAGGAGAACCGAAGGGACATTACCAAGATCCCCCGTAAAAAGCAGGCGCTTCTCCTCGGCTCGCACCTCCACCATCGCAGACCCCAAAATATGTCCTGCGTTATTGAGAGTGAATACAATATCTTTAACCGTATGTGCCTCGTGATACGGTGCTCCGCGCCAATGCGCCATAGTCAAGCGAAGATCTTCAGCGCTATAAAGCGCATCGCTCCCCCGTCCATCATGGCGAGAATCGCCTTTACTGACGGCGCGCTCGGCAATATGCAGTGCGTCTTCCAAAAGTGCCGCGGCAAGATCGCGCGTTGCGGCGGTGGAGAAAATAATGCCGCGAAATCCCTCACGCGCGAGTTTCGGCAAGCGGCCAATGTGATCAATATGCGCATGCGTAATAATAACCGCATCTATCTGTGCCGGCTGAAATCCAAACGGCTCGAAATTCGCATCCTCGCATTCGCGCGACCCCTGAAACAATCCGCAGTCAATGAGGATTTTGGCGCCGCTCGTTTCAAGTAAATGGCAGGCGCCCGTCACCTCGCGCGCGCCCCCGTGAAAAGATAATTTCATAAAGTTCAAATGACAAAATCCAAATGACAAATCAAATCCAAAACCCTAAATCCAAAAGATCGTTTTTGACATTTGAACTTTGACATTTGGATTTTTTAATAACTATATTCCGCCACGACTTTTCCCTCTCTGTCGCGAAGCGTCACGCGCTCCACGAGGTCGCGAAAAAGTTGCTGGTCCCTCTGCATCCAGATAAGCCATCGGCGGGAATAAAAATCAGGCCTGCCGCGCGAATCCGCCACGCACCCGACATAATTCAAGTGCGCGTCTACAAATGCCTGGCATGCCGACCCGATGAATTGATCCGTATGCAACATCCGACAAGTCCCGACGCTCTCAATCGCGCGAATACACTGATCGGTATAAATGACTGATCGCGCCGGCTGGATACGCGGACACGAATGATTAAGCGATGGAGAAAAAATTGATGTTTCGTCAAAATATCCTGTGCAAAGGTTTTCGCGAAAATTCATCTGCCGCTCCTGCTTGCCTATGCTGATCATCGCCCGATCTCCCGGCTCCAGCACAATCGGCGAGGGCGCGGGCTCAAATCCTGGCAGACGGTATCCCGTAGGGATCGTAACTGATTCGCGGGTGGCATTCTCTACGCGGAATCCGGTGATAGTGATCCGCTCCTGCGGACTCCTGTTCTCAATCTCCATGTATTCATTCTCTGCCGATGATGAATACCCGGAAAGCGATGTGATAAATATCTTGTCTTTATATGGGGAAGCATCCGAAGAAAAAATAATCACGGGCGGTGCCAAGACCGCAGCGCCCGTCGATACCGGAGATACAGCAATGATTTTATTGGCAATCGCGCGCGACTGCGACCCGAAGAATCCCCCGACAGGAGATATCCCTTGCGCTTTTTGCCACTGCCGAACTGCTGCCAGCGTCACGCCGAAATAATTGCCGGTTGACTGCGGATAACTAAAATATCCCTGCGTACGCAAAAACTCCTGCATACGCACGACATCCGCATCGCCCCGCATCCCGAAATACAGATCGCGCGTAAACGAGTCGCCGGATGCCGCGCCGACCACAAGAGGTATCACGAGAAAAAAAATCACTCCGATCATCCATATCTTTCGCATAAAAACTATCATACCACTGCCATACGAAAATAAAAACCCCGCCGTCCCGGTAATTTCGTAATGCCCTTGGGCAGATTCGAACTGCCATCCCAGCCTTCGGAGGGCTGTATTCTATCCATTGAACTACAAGGACTCATCCGCTGTTCTGTGCGCACAGGATAGCAAAAGATACCCCCCGCGGCAATCATCGCGGGGCGTGTTTGCGCCGTCTTGGATTATGCCGCGAGGAAACCGCCCGCCTGCAATTCCCACAGCCGCCGGTAGAGCCCGCCGGATTTTTGCACCAACTCCTCATGCGTGCCGACCTCTACCACCTCTCCGTGATCAATCACCACGATCCGATCCATTTTCATAATAGTAGAGAGGCGGTGCGCGATGACGATAGTGGTCTTGTCCGCCATCAGACGCGACAATGCGTCTTGGATCAGGCCCTCCGAGTGCGAATCCAAACTGGATGTCGCTTCATCCAACACCAAAATCGGCGCATTTTTCAAAATCGCACGCGCGATGGCCACCCGCTGACGCTCGCCGCCGGAGAGCTTGATGCCCCGCTCCCCGACCAGCGTATCGTATCCCTGCGGCAGACGATCTATGAATTCATCGCAATGCGCCTCGCGTGCCGCCGCCATGACTTCCTCATCCGTCGCGTCCCGCCGTCC
>JBASTK010000094.1:0-2887 GCA_049274855.1 Candidatus Sungiibacteriota bacterium
TGCATAAAGAGCGCGAGACCCGCGTGCCGCGTATGGGCGGCATATTGATTTGGATGACGACGCTCGGGATCGCGGGTATCGTATGGGTTATTGCGGGATTTACTGACGATGGATTTTGGGATAAGGCAAATTTTGTCTCGCGCAATCAGACATGGCTTCCGCTTGCAACGCTTCTTGCCGCTTCCTTGCTTGGTCTTACTGATGATTTAGCTACTGTATTTGGCAAGGGGAAATATGTTGCGGGCGGCATCAAGTTCAGGCATCGGCTCTTGATCATTGCTGTTATCGCGCTGGTCGGCGCGTGGTGGTTTTATTTTAAGCTTGACTGGCGGACGATTTATATTCCGGGATACGGCGATTTATTTATTGGGCTTTGGTATATTCCGCTTTTTGTCGCGGTAATGGTGCTTTTATTCTCATCCAGCATTGTGGACGGCATTGACGGGCTTGCCGGGGGCGTATTTGGCGCGGCATTTGCCGCGTACGGTGGCATTGCGTTTTTTCGCGGGCAGATTGATTTGGCGGCGTTTGCCGGGGTCGCGCTCGGCGCTATTCTCGCATTTTTATGGTTTAATATCCCGCCCGCGCGTTTTTATATGGGTGAATCAGGCATTTTTGGGCTTACGACAGCGCTTGCCGTGATGGCGTTTCTTACAGATTCGGTGGTAGTACTTCCGATCATAGGCATTATTCTTATGGCTGAGGTCGCGTCTGACATCATTCAGTTTGCGTCAAAGCGTTGGCGAGGCAAAAAAGTATTTCTCATAGCGCCCATCCATCATCATCTGGAGGCGCGAGGGTGGCCGCCGGAAAAAGTGACTATGCGATTTTGGGTCATCAGCGTGGTCGCCGCAATCCTCGGCATGGCAGTAGCGCTGATCGGGAGATAGGCGGGAGGAGAACCCATCTCAAAAATGGCTTTGCAGGCGAAATTCGCCGATGGGAGCCCACATATATTTTTGAGATGGGTTCTCGGCGCTTTTGATTTTTCTATTTTGTTGTATCATAGAGATATGGAGTTTTTCAAAAAGAAACAGTCGTCGCTCTACGGGGTCATGGAGGTCGGGGCTGATGCCATTAAAGCGATGGTTTTTGAGATGGCAACGGATGCCGCTTTGCCGCGCGTGCGGGAGAAATTTGTCTGGGATTTACCAGTATCGTGTTCAGCCCTGCGTTTGGTTAAAAAAATAAGGGAGAGCGTTTTTGTCATGACGGAGAAGATTAAGGGGGTGCCGGAAAAAATACTCATTGCGCTCGGGCATGAATTTGGCGAGTATGCCCTGCAAAGCTGGGTATTTCCAATGGGAGACGCGCCGTTGACCAGAAAAAGTATCCGCGAGGCGTTGCGGGAATCATTTTATCAACACGCGGATTTGCGCCGCACAATAATTTCTGCACCAGTGGAAGTGTTGGTGAACAGATACCCTATCAGGCAAGAGTATTGGCAGGAAAATGACACGCTTTCCGTCTCACGGGCTGCTGAAATCCAGTTTCGCACGCTATCGCTTTTTATGACGGTTGAGAACGGCGCGATGTTTGCCGGAATAAAAAACAGTTTATCCGGCATCCCGATAGAATTTATTCCATTGGTGATCGCTGAGAAAGAAGCGCTTGTCCGTGATCAGAATGTGCGCGATGCATTTTTGATTGATGTGGGAGCTGAGGCAACGGCGCTTGCCTCAATCAGAGAAGGGCGTTTGATCCATGTGGCATTTATGGCTTTTGGCATACGGCGCATGGCGGAGATCGCGGCAAAAAAATATCGGCATCCATTGCATGAAGCGCGGGAAATGATGCGTCACTACACCGACGGGAGTATCCGCGATGAGGCGTTGATTCAGGCATCCGCGGCGGTCGCGGACGCGACGGCAGAATGGAAGAAAATTTTTTTGCAGACACTTGACGCATTTTATCCGACTGGACCATTATCCCCCAATGTCCTGCTTTCTGGGGGAGGCGCGCGGTTTCCTGAAATAAGGGCAGTAGTGTCGGAGCGTGACTGGCTGGGTGGATTTTCTTACGCCGAGGCGCCATCTGTGCGCGTGCTTGAGGGCGCCGCTTTTTTTGGAGGGAATACTCTTGGAGGCAATTTGCAGGGACCGGAAGACGCCGGACTTGCCGCACTCATGACGTATAGTATGAGCAAAAATCTTATTTTTTAATTTTCTCTGCAATGACACCGCAAAAAAAATCAGACGGCATCAGAAAAAAAAGCGAGCCCCGCGCAGTTTCTCATGAGATGATGCGGGATAATCTCCCTGCGGCTCGTGATGCACTGATACGGGATGAGTCCCAAGAACGCGGATCGGCGCTGAAAGCCGTGGCATTCGAACGCGAGATGCCGCAGGAGATTTTTTCTCCTGATGATAATAAACCGATTCAAAAATCAGAGTTTCTTGATCATTGGCGGTTATCTCAAAAGGATCATAATAACGAATTTCAGCGAGGGTACAACGGTACTGACGCAGGAGACCGTGTTATTTATGATACTGAAAAAATCCCTCGCGCGGCGGCGCAGGAGCGATGGCTCAGTAAAACGCCTATTCGTTTTGCGCGATGGGGGATGATTGCCGGCGGTATTGTCGTTGCCGCAATGATTATTTTTATTTCTACGCGGGGCGCTTATATTACCATTTCATTTAAGCCGCGCATTGATGATGTCGTATTGCAGGATATTGCCGTTGCGTTTGATATTTCGGTGGCAAAAGTGCTTGTGCCGCAGAAAGTTATTCCGGCGGAGGCGCTCTCTTTTCTCAAAAAAAGAGAGCAATCCTTTTCTGCAACCGGCAAAAAACAAATTGCCGAGCGGGCTCGGGGCAAGGCGGTGATTGTCAATAGTTTTAGTTCTTCACCGCAAACATTGGTTGCGGGTACGAGGTTTCTGACC
>JBASTK010000095.1:0-7121 GCA_049274855.1 Candidatus Sungiibacteriota bacterium
GGGTAGTGTCAAATAGGGGCTATCGGGGGGAACAAAGAAAGTTGCAAGATTTTCTTGGTGTGTCGAGGTTTACTTTTCGTAGTTCTAGTATTTGAACAAAGATTATTTACTTTCATTATTCTATGCAAGAAGGAATTATCGCCCGACTCACCGACAAGGGTTTCGGGTTCATCAAGCGAGACGGTCAGGAAAGGGATCTCTTTTTCCACTCCAACGAGCTGGTCAACATCACATTTGACGAGCTTCGCGAAGGCGACCGCGTATCCTTTGAAGTTGCGGAAAGCCCCAAAGGGCCAAACGCAGTCAAAGTAAGCAAAGTCAGCTAATCCAGCGACTTGTGCAAAAAAAATCCTCCGCCTTTTGGCGGAGGATTTTTATATGTGCAATACATCAATAGTCAAATCATTAGTTGTCGGGGCAACAAATAAAGCGCCTGCGGCGCGCAGTGCATCAGCCGATTCTGAAGTTGCCACCGCGATGCAACGAAACCCTCCTGCGAGCGCGGCGCGAACGCCATTTGCCGCATCTTCAACCACAACAGTATGCGCGGATTCCACACGCAATGCCCTTGCCGCAGTGAGAAAAATATCCGGGTCGGGCTTGGAGCGTTGAAAATCGTATCCGGTGATAATCGCATCAAAATAGAGAGTAAGATGCGATGCCGCAAGAACCGCAATGGCATTTTTACTGGAAGACGCGGCGGCGACGCGCAGTCCTGCTTTGCGTAAATCGCGTAAAAGTCGCTTGATACCCGGTAATGACTGCGGAGGCATTTGATTCAGTAACGCCAGATAATAATTTTGTTTGCGGTCGCCAATATCGCGAATGTGATCCGGGGTTGCGGCGTCTCCCAAAGTAATGCGTATGCCCTCATCCCGAGGGATGCCGTTGATTAACTGATACTCTTCTTTCCCAAAAGATATACCCTCATCGGCGAATACCCTTTGCCATGCGCGAAAATGCAACGGCACCGTATTGACGAGCACACCATCCACATCAAAAATCACCGCTGAAGTCGGATAGTTCTCGTTATTTGTTTTATCGAAAAGCGTCATATTTGATAGTGTATATAAAAACTCGGCGGAAAGAAACTCTTTCCGCCGAGCGGCTCGATGATACTTTCAATTCAAACCAACTCCAATCGGTCAAAAAGTTTTCGTTTCAGAGCAGTCAACTTTTCATCCGGTAAGGGCTGGCCCGCGTGGTGGCGGGAAGCGATAAAGAACTCTGACAGCCATCTTTGGGTTCCTGTGGCATCTGCGCCATCCGCCGCCGCGATGGCGCATGCCAAATCGCGAAAATCCGCGAGCTGGTGCGCCTCGCTAATGGCATGGTGCCATTCCGATGTATGGATATCGGGCGGCAAGTGAAGAGATTGCAGTTGTGATTTTACCGATCTCCATAATTCACGGGGCAGCATTTTTTTGAGGACATCCAAAAAAATGCCTCGCGCATCCGGACGGATCCGGCAACAGTCGGTGAGCCAGCGAGTGATAATGCCGCATGGCTCGTAATAACGCCATACCGCTTCGCGTATTTCCGCCTCATGCGCAGGTTGAGGATATTCTACCCGATATCCGTAATGAGGCGAAAAATAACGCGGAGCCGTAAAATCTACATACTGCATGGTCGCGAGATTATTGTCGTGAAAAACAAAATTGCTCGCGATCGGATCTATGCCGACTTCTTGATACCCGTCAGGGAGACGCGACTGGCGAAAAGCACACAACATAGCGTGCACCATCTCTTGAGCAAGCCCGCGAAGGAAATCCCGCGAGCATTCGGCGCACTCCATACCTTTCTCAACAGAGATGCCGCCATCCGGCACATCCATAAGAATAAAGGGTTCGTTGGTTGTGCGGGCGCTTGAGATGACCGCGTGAGTGTCCTCTAAGGACGGGACGGGAATACCAAGCGCCGCTATCTTCTCCACATAGGTCAGGATTTCCGTCATGAATGCGCTTGCCTCACTGCGGGACGCAAATCCTTCAGGACGCAACACATGATGCGGAGTGATAATTTTAATCACGCGCCCGGGAATCCGATAGACACGCGAGTAAAACCGTTCAGCGACAAACTCAAATTCGTCCCCATAATGTTCAAGGCGGGAAAGAAATGAGGAGAGAAACTTATGCTTCATGGTATATCCTCTCCGTTCTGATTAATTAGATTTTCATACGCCGCTGCAATAAACGCATCGCGGCCCCCGGGTACAATCAACGCACTGGCGTAACCCGCGGCAAGGGCAGGCATACCATCCATCTCTATTCTATCACCGATGGCAATGCAATACTGCGGCATGAATCCCAACCGCTCCGCAATCCGCATAAAAAAATCAGAATGCGGCTTGGAGACGCCGAGGGTATCGGACCCAAAGAGAGGAGTATCCGGCACTGCCTTGTCTATGCCGAGTGCTACAAGCACCCGCCGGCCAACTGCGACCGGCGAATTGGTGCCGAAAACGATGCGGTGCTTTTGGCTTAATAAAATGAGTGTTCCGCAAACATCCGGATCGGGTTCCAACCATTCTTCCGGACGCCATACCTGACAACGAAGTTTATCCCACTGCGCTCGCGTAATGCCAAGCGAGATCACGGTCTCTGTCATGCCCGCGGGCCTGCCCAACATCACACTCAATGCTTGTCGACGATCCCCTATTCGCATCGCCATCTCGTCATAGGATATGGACTCCCCGGTTGCGACTCCTATGATTTCTGCCACGGCGTTGATTTCTCCCCGCGTACCAGCCGCGTGATACTCCAGATTGCGATAGAGAGTATTATCAATATCGCATACTATCGCGCGAATGGAGTGTAAGGGAATATTTTCTACACCTAACCATCCCCACCCTCTACAACGCTCTGATAATGCCATGCATTCCTCCCGATTGCGCTGATCAGCGCCCTCATTGCAACAACCCAATACCGAGACCGCGGATATTTTGTCAAAGAGCGTCAAGGAACAAAAACCTTTCTCTACTCTTATTTAGTAAAAACTACGGGAGAGGAAGAATTGTTTTGCTTTGAGATCTTTAACACGCGCGGGATTGCTCGCCACTCCATACAAGATATGGTATTATGTTCATTATGCGGCGTATGATTTTGAAATCACCTTATTGGGCACTCTTTGGGACACTCGTCGCGGGAATCGCGGCCGGCATGGCGCTATCCGTGGTGATGCCATGGCCGGACGTTATTTCTTCCGATACTGACTTCCTGCACCGCGAGAAAACCGATACCTACCAATTTATCAATCCATTGCTGTGGTGCGGCATTGATGAAGACAAAGAATTCGGACAATACCAGTCGCTCAAGAAAACCGTAAACGCCCTTATCGCAAAAAAACTCACGGATGGCGATATCACCAACGCATCACTCTACTTTCGCGAACTCGACAACGGCCGGTGGTTTGGCATCAATGAAAACGACAAGTTTTCTCCGGCAAGCTTGCTGAAAGTTGCACGCGCCATTGCGTATTATAAGTTGAGCGCAAAGCACCCGGAGATGCTAACCGAGAAAATCATCTACACCGGGACTTATGACAACAACCAAATGGAGAATCTGAAAGGAAGCAAGACGCTCGTCCCCGGGCAAAGCTACACCGCAGAAGAGCTGATCGGCTACATGATCCAGTATTCGGATAACAACGCCACCCGGCTCCTCGACGAAAATATGGATCGCGCCGCCCTGCAGAATGTGTATACCGATCTTGATATCCCAATCCCTGATTTCCAAAAGGACAATGGAGATTTCCTCTCGGTAAAATCCTACTCTTATTTCTGGCGCGTGCTCTATAATGCCACTTATGTGCGCAAAAGCTTTTCTGAAAAAATCCTCGGACTGCTCGTCATGTCCGACTTTACCGACGGCATGCGCGCGGGCGTGCCGCAGGAGATCAGTATCGCGCATAAGTTCGGCGAACGGGAAATGGTGTTCACGGACGGTACGCTCCGGTCGCGGGAACTGCACGATTGCGGCATTGTCTACGACAAAAGGGATCCATATTTCCTGTGCGTAATGACCAAAGGCAATGATTTTAAGAATCTGGCGGGCGTCATCCGTGATATCAACGCGATGATATTCAATGAGATCCATAGCAACACTATTCAATAAACACGCTTCTCATGGATACTTTAGAAACAAAAATGGGCGAGTTGGAAGTGAAGATGGACACGCTTCAGGCCGCGATCAACAAGCTTCAGAAAACATTTTTTTGGACACTCGTGATCACGGTAGCGCTCTTTGTCCTGCCGCTCATTGGGCTCATCTTCGTCATTCCACAATTCCTCACCTCGTACAGCAGTGGGGGCTTTTAATCGGAACTTTTCCTACACTTTTCGAGTTATAAGATTATTATGTGCGGCATTGTCGGCTATATTGGCAAGAAAAACGGCGTTTCTCTCGGGCTTGAATGCCTCAAGCAATTAGAATACCGCGGCTACGACTCTGCGGGAGCCGCTTTTTTTGATGCCGCCGCGCAGAAAATTATCTCAATAAAATCAGTTGGCCGCGTGGCGAATCTGGCGGAGAAATTAAATGGAGATGTAACATCTCCGCTTGCCATCTTTCATACGCGATGGGCAACGCATGGCAGCGTGACCGAAGCAAATACCCATCCCCATAGTGATTGCACGGGGAGTATTTGGGTTGCCCACAACGGCATTATAGAAAACTATAAAGAATTGCGCGAGCAATTGGCGTCTGCCGGACATCATTTCCGTTCCACCACTGATACCGAAGTGATCCCGCATCTTATTGAAGAAGCAATGAAAATCCACAGATTTGGATTTGAGGACGCGGTGCGCGCGACATTGCAGAAAATCCAAGGCACCTATGGCTTGGTTATTATGTCCTCGCAGGATCCCGACAAACTCATCGCGGCGCGCAATTTCAGCCCGCTCCTTATTGGCATCGGCATCGGAGAGTATATCGTAGCATCAGACGCATCCGCCGTGCTCAAACACACCAGTCAGGTCGTATATCTTGATGACGGCGAAATGGCTGTGCTCACCCCCGACGAGCACCATGTGTACGATGCACGCCGCAATCGTCAAACCAAACAAGTGCATGAAATTGAATGGTCGCTGGAGCAGGCGCAAAAAGGCGGCTATACGCATTTTATGGAAAAAGAGATTTTTGAACAGCCCGAGGCAATAGAAAACTCTATCCGCGGACGGCTCATTCCGAACGAGGGCATGGCAAAATTAGGAGGACTTTCTGCGGCGGCGGACACCCTGCGCAATGCCAAGCGCGTTCTCATTGCCGCGTGCGGCACCGCGTATCTCGCAGGCAGGATAGGGGAGTATATGCTGGAAGAATACGCGGGTATTCCGACCGAAATAGATATTGCTTCGGAGTTTCGCTATCGCAAACCCGTGTTCCGAGAGGGAGATGTCCTGCTTGCCATCTCCCAATCCGGAGAAACCGCAGACACTCTTGCCGCGATCCGCGAAGCAAAAGAAAAGGGCGTGCCGACATTCGGTATTGTAAATACGGTCGGCTCCACCATCGCGCGCGAGACCGATGCCGGCGTGTATCAGCATGTGGGGCCGGAAATCGGCGTCGCCTCTACCAAAGCATTCACCTCGCAGACCGCGATTATGGCGCTCCTCACTCTCTACCTCGGGCGGTCTCGTGAGATGTCGCTCGTTACCGGCGAGCGCATTGCAAAAGAACTCCTGAAAATACCCGATCTCATTCGTGCGATCCTCTCGCAAGCCCCTGCTATCGCAGTACTTGCCCAAAAATATAATCATTATGAAAACTTTTTCTTTCTCGGCAGAAAATACAATTTGCCGGTAGCGCTGGAAGGCGCTTTGAAACTCAAAGAAATTTCCTATGTCCATGCCGAGGGCTACGGCGCCGGAGAATTGAAGCACGGACCCATCGCGCTGATTGACGCGGATTTTCCCTCGGTCTGCATTGTGCCGCAGGACTCGGTGTATGAAAAGATGCTCTCCAATATGGAGGAAATAAAAGCCAGAGGAGGGCCGATGATTGCGATTGCCACTGAGGGCGACACGCGCGTCCGCGAGATCGCCGATGATATTATTTTTATTCCCAAAACATTAGAAATGCTGACGCCTCTTTTGTCTGTGGTGCCGCTTCAGCTTTTTGCGTATCACTTTGGCGTCCTGCGCGGACTGGATGTGGACAAGCCACGCAATCTGGCAAAATCAGTGACGGTGGAGTAGAGTATAAATATGCAAGCGCTTATTTTTGATATATCGCACGGCTGGGAGACATCTTCCGGATTTGAAAAAGCCGAGGTGCCGGAACCCGTGATTAACGAGAAGAATAATCCTGCTGATGCTAATGCAGTTATTATTAAAGTGCATTATGCGGGTGTTTGCGGATCAGACCGCGGGATATGGCATCGTCAGGCATTTCGCGACCAGATACTGGGGAGTATCGCGGCGTCCCGCTGCCGAAATTGCGATTCATTGAATGCGCGTCCCTCTGCAGATGTTGCCAATGCTCGGCAGCACAAATCTACGGGGACGGATGTCCCACAGGTACCGTGCATTCAACATCGCGCAACATCAGCAGCGGGATACCGCATTATCGGACATGAATTTTTTGGCGAGGTCATCGCAGTAGGAAGCAAGGTTGCGCGTACCAAAATCGGCGACTTCGTCACCTGCGAATCCCATGTAGTGTGCAATGCCTGCTTCCAATGCCAGCGAGGAGAATACCATGTCTGCACCAATGAAAAGATATTGGGCATTTCCCACGACGGCGGTTTTGCCGAATACGCCAAAGTGCCAGAGCATATCGTGTGGGTGACTGATACTGGCAAGATCCGTCCGGAAATTGCGACAATGCAGGAGCCATTTGGCAACGCGGTACACGCGGCATCAAAAGTTGACCTCGGCGGCAAAACCATTGCATTATTCGGGTTAGGTCCTATTGGCATGATGCTCTCCCTCGTCATCCGCGGATTGGGCGCCGCGGCAATCATCGGGATAGACCCAAATCCCATAGCGCGAGAAATGGCAAAACGATTAGGAATTGATTATGTCATTCCGCTTGGCGCAATATCAAAAGAAAAACCATACGCGCATGATCAAACTATCACGGATGAAATTATGCGCATTACCAATGGCGTTGGCGCAGATGTAT
>JBASTK010000096.1:0-6683 GCA_049274855.1 Candidatus Sungiibacteriota bacterium
ACCTTCAAAATCCTCGTAAATCATATCCTCGGCAACATCAACACAAGTTGCCATTACGATAGCCCTTTTGGGGGTGCCGTGATTGTCGTCAAAATTGATCTCAAAAAGATTCATCTTCTCCATGGCATTCTCCTTTTTGAATTGCCATGTTGATACATACCCGCGTATTCAGTTTTCAAACTGCTGGAAATCTGATGTACTCGGGCGTTTCAGGATGCTTCTATTATACTCCTACTGAATGGATTTGTCAAGTTTTCCGGCTTGATTCATCATAAAACGGCTCTGCAGAGCCGTTTTATGATGCCTCTGACGAAAGAGTGTCATCTAATCTCCGGCTTTTATCCTTTTCTCCTCGTCGCGCAAAAACATTAAGGTCTCTCGTTTAAGTATTTTACGAATCTTTGAGAATTTCTCATACGGCAGGAGCGTATTGAGGTCTTGATTTATAATTTCGTCAGTGATGTGTCGCTCAATGAATACTATCAGATCGGCAAAAAACTGCGCTATGTCCTTTCCGGTGCGCTCCCGTATCACCTCTTTATTATACCGATATCCCTTCAAAAAAAAGTGGTGGATGTCATAGAGGTCGCGGCCGGCAATTGCCTCGCTGTGCTCATAACGATCCATGAGCGCCACGAGTTTATTTGCCATCATGGTCTCAATGGTCTGGCAGGTAATCACGCGGTCAATTTCATGAAATCGTTTTGCCTCATACGCGTTTGCTTTTGACGGCGGCACGGCAACATCAATTTTGATGGTGTTGCGACTCGTATTAGTTTCATTGGGCGCCTCGTATTTTAGAAAATATTGCGGCACGACTTTGCTTTGATCGCGTATGGTCAAACCTATCTCATGAAAAACATGCTCCATGCGGGTACGCGTCTCAACAAGACCATTCCGCTCCCCCCGATAATCAAAATCAAGGTCAACAGAAAACCGATCAAGATAGCCAAGTATTGCCGCGCATGTCCCGCCCTTGAAGGCAAGCGTGCCAGCAAGAAACGCATCATCGTAGATGCCCGTAAGAACACGATAGAGCCATGCTTTATGCACTGCGTCCTTTGCCTGCGGTAAAATCATGTCAGTCATAATGTTTTTGGCGTTTTGGAGTTAGTGAATATCCTAACTCTTTTTGGAGTGCTCGCACTTTCCCCCAATCAATGAGACGAGCCGCATCAACATACGCGCGGGGGTTGAAGTGAAGCAAATCCGCCATCGCCCGCTCCCGAGTTGCTTTGCGTACGCTGTTTGGCGCCGCAATAATTCCGTTCGGTTGATATAAAAACTGGTCAGCGAGTTTGCGCGAATAATACCGATGGCCGGCAACGGAAAATCGTTTGGTTTTACTGCTAATAAGTGTAATGGCAGGCACCTCCTGTTGAATAATTCCCTGCTCGGCAAGAACGGTCTCCATACTCACATACGCATAGCCATGCAACGCTTTGATGCCCAGAAGCAAAGGGTCAATCTCAGCTGGCGGCTTGATCGCGTAAAACCCTTTATGGATGCGAAAAATGATCCCCTGCTCGGCATAGCGTTTGAGTGTGGTATAAAGGGTATTTTTGTTTGTGATATGCCATAGATTAGCCAAATCATCACTATGAAAAACAACCTCGCTCAATTTAGCAAGCTCCGCAAAACGGCTTAAATACTGAATTTTAGTATTTTTCCTCATAATTATCCTGTACTATTATGTACAGAATAATAAATAAGCAAGGATATGTCAAGGGGCATTAAAGAAAGTTTGGTGAATAATTGTCATTCCCGCGAAAGCGGGAATCCAGTATGTTTCGCACTACGATGGGATTCTGGATTCCCGATCAAGTCGGGAATGACAAAAGACGGCTTATTACAACATTCTTCACCAAACTCTTAAAGAGTGATGATAGACGCCACGGCATCGCCCTCTTCCATTTTCATAATACGAACTCCCTGCGTGGAACGGGAGAGTGAGGGGATGGTGGCAAGCGTGGTACGGATGACTACGCCCTTGCGCGAGATAGCGATAATTTCCTCTTCTTCGCCCGCGATGATGCGGGCACTCACCAGCGCGCCGGTTTTGGGCGTGATTTTTGCGGTTTTGATGCCAGAGCCGCCGCGATGCTGGCGTTTGTATTGAGTGAGCGGCGTGGTCTTGCCAAAGCCATTTTCCATTACCGCCAAAAGTTTTCCATTCACTGCCGCAGTGTTTTTATCCTTTATCTTTTTACTTTCAGCACTCGTTATAATATCCATACCGACAACCTCATCATCCTTTTTCATTCGCATGGCATGAACCCCTGCCGCCTGCCTGCCCATGGGACGAATATCAGTTTCATAAAAACGAATCGCCTGTCCTTGCTTGGTGATAAGCATAATTTCATCCTTGCCGCCGGTGATTCTTGCCCAACGAAGCATATCGCCGGATTTAATGGTAAGTGCGATCAACCCGGATGCGCGGACGGTTTCAAAAGAAATCGCGTCCACTTTTTTCATAATGCCGTCTTTGGTTGCCATGACGACAAACATCTCTCCGCCTTTTGGTTTCAATCCCTTGGGAATTGCGAGGATGGAGGTAACCCGTTCCTGCGCGCCAATAGAAAGAAGATTAAAGATCGCCTTGCCTTTGGCGGTCCTGCTCCCCTCCGGCACCTCGTGCGCCGCGACCCGATACACTTTGCCGGTATCGGTAAAAAACAAAAGTGCTGCGTGCGTCCTGCACGCAAGTAATTGTTCTACCATGTCTTCTTCTTTGGTCTCCATGCCGATCAATCCCTTGCCGCCGCGCTTTTGCATGCGCCAGCTCTCGGGCTTGAGCCGCTTGATATAGCCGCCGCGCGTCAATACCACAACCACTTCCTCGTCCGCGATCAAGTCCTCATCGGACAGCGCACGCGGCGATGACTTTACCACGAGGGTATGCCGCTCATCAGCATATTTATCTTTAATCTCTATCATTTCTTTCTTCACGACTTCTTTGATCTTGCGCGTGTCTTTGAGCAACGCTTCAAGCGCGCGCGCCAATGCCTGCTTTTCTTTCAATTCGTCTTCTATTTTCTGCCGCTCCAAACCCGCAAGCGTGGCAAGCCGCATATCCAAAATGGCTGACGCCTGCACATCCGAAAGCGAAAACTTCTTAATCAAATTTGCGTGCGCCTCATCACGATCGCGGGACTTGCGGATAGCCGTGATTACCGCATCTATATGATCCAGCGCGATTTTCAAGCCCTCCAAGATATGAATCCGTTCCCGCGCGCGGGCAAGATCAAACCGCGTGCGCCGCGTAATCACGATCTCGCGATGTTTCAAAAACTCTTCAAGGACATTTTTTAAGGACAGGACAACTGGCTGGATCCCGTCCACCAGCGCCAGCATATTGAGATGAAATGTACGCTCAAGATCCGTGTGCTTGTAGAGATTATTGAGGATTTTTTGCGGGTGCGCGTCCTGTTTCAGTTCAATCGCAATGCGCAGGCCATCGCGATCCGACTCGTCGCGGATATCACGGATACCCTCAATCACTTTCTCCTGCACAAGAGCCGCCATTTTCTCAATCATCTCTGACTTGTTGACCTGATAGGGGATTGCGGTAATCACGATCTGGGACGAATTGCGCGGGCCGTCCTCAATCTCGGCTTTGCCGCGATTCAGAATCGCGCCTTTGCCCGAGGCATACGCAGACCGAATTTCTTTTTCGTCATAAATCACGCCGCCAGTCGGAAAGTCCGGTCCTTTAACAAACTGCATAAGATCCTCCGGCGATGCTTTGGGGTTGTCTATGAGATGCACCGCCGCATCCACCACCTCCCCCAGATTGTGCGGCGGTATATTAGTCGCCATGCCAACCGCAATGCCCAGCGTCCCATTGAGCAGGAGATTCGGCACTGATGACGGCATCACCACGGGCTCTTTTCTCGTCGAGTCGTAGTTATCGCGAAAATCAATCGTGTCCTTTTCAATATCGCGGAGAAGCTCCTCGCTGATCCGCGTCATCCGCGCCTCGGTGTAGCGCATCGCCGCCGGTGAATCCCCGTCAATTGAATTATGCACAAAAATCCCTGCGGCAAGGGCAAAATTATGCGTGCCGTCAATCGTAAGATCATAGACATCCTCGCGTTCGCCAAGACGCTCCACTATTATCACCTTATGATTACGCTTGATTTCATGGACAAGCACCTCGGTATTATTTTGGAAATATTTTTGCAGACCAGTTTCCCATCGTGTTGCCTTGCCATACGGATAAATAATCGGCCGCGCCGCTTCATAAGCTTTCCCGTCAAGATTTTTATGATGCAGGAGCGCTTCTTTACAAATTGCGAGAAATTTTTTCTTGCCGGTTATATTATGCGTGTGATTTTTATTTCCCTTAATGATTTTCTCATGCATAACAGCTCGATACGCCGCGTTTTGCCACATCCTCTTCAGTGTCTTTGTTAAGCGAATGCTTAACTCTCTCCGTTTTTCCGGATGCTCTTCGATGTATCGCTTATTGACATCGCTTAAAACGACACACATATGCTCCCGATACGTTGGGTTGCTCCAATTTTTTCTATTTCTTTCTGAAAGACGCTCCGCGTGCTCTCTACGCGCCGACGGTTGCGCCCAATATGCCGTCCGTCCTTCGGCAAGTTTTCTGCGGTATTCCGGATTTGCATGCTGTTCTGCCGCACGATCATAATGAATTTTCCAATGCTCTCCCCACATGAGCCGAACAATATTATTCGGATTATTATTCCGCTTATGGAAATCCTTATGATGCCGAATTCTACCCGCACTTTTCTGATACGCCTTATGAGTAAGGTTATAATTATCCGCGAGGTGATGCGCCGGTACCCACTCATTGGTTTTGGGTTGCTGAATGAGCGTATAGCCGTCGCGATGCAGACGATCAGTTTTCTCCGATAACCGCTGATACAGGGGCATCAGTGAATCGCCGGATTCGAGATATTGCGCCTCTTTGTATGAACCATCACGCATCATAAAACGATGGTCGGGAGTGCAACGGATCTTTTCATTGTTATCAAACATAACGCGGACTAATTCTGCGTTTTTGCGCGTAAGCCGGGGGTTTTTTATCTCTGCAACCGAAACAAGTCCAATGCTATTCACCGTATAGGTAAAGTTTTGTATCCCTGTTTCATATTCTTTTACGAGTCCTTCAAAATCCAATGTCCTGCCATCAGTTAATTGTACTTTCGTGTCTTTAGTAAAACACCCAAAATTGCCCTGACCGTCCACGAGGGGATAGCGGAAAGAAAAATCCTGCGCCATACGCGCCATAGCATCATACACGGAACTATCGCCGTGCGGATGATATTTACCGAGTACATCGCCGACCACTGCGGCTGATTTGCGATATTTGACGCTGTGCGTGAGTCCCATCTCATGCATGGCATACAGAATCCTACGATGCACGGGCTTCAGTCCGTCGCGCACATCGGGCAGGGCGCGTGACACAATCACAGACATCGCGTAGTCAAGGTATGACTCGCGCATTTCGGTGACGATTTCCCGTTCTACTATTTTCCCGATGTCGGACATAAAGGATAAATCGCTTTAGTCTTATGGAAATTTTCCCATTCCCCGCATTCCCTATCTTCATCTAATCTTTTCTCAATATAATCACGGTTACTTCTGTCTGATAAAACCATTATTGCTTTTTTGAAAATCAGGTTACTTTGTTTTTTAGATATAAGCCATTGAGATTCTGAAGCTCTTTTGTCATCAACGCCGATATTAAATTGAGATAAAATCGTATTGAGATTATTAATGAATGAGCATCTCAAAGAAGCAAAATGTAATACCTCGATATAAAATTTCGTGCCAGATGCCACTACACAAAAATTATAGTTTTGTCCTTTGATGACAATCTTCATAACTCTGTTTGTAAAACCAAAAAGTAACCATTGAAATGATGCTTCATTTTGAAAATTTCAAAACCTTGCAACTCTCTTTTAGAAAATACTTGCTCTAGTCTTCTCATGTGGCTGCGCTCTTGGTTTATATCATGGCAGGGTAGCACAAAGTTGAGGGTATTGTCTTTTATTTCCGGATATTTTTTCGTATTAAGGATGTTCCCCTCGGCTTTCACTTCGGTCATAATTCTGAACCTTAGTGTCACGGAAGATTTCTCTACGCTGCGCACCTTACTGAAACCGTGCTGTTGGGATAAGAGCGAAACGAGGGTTTGCTTCAACTCCTCAGAGATTTCTTGACCGCTCTCTTTCAGCCGCTCAACCAATACCTGACGGAATGATTGGCTGATAAGATCGTTCACGCCGATGGTCTCGAAAAAACTTCCATAAACCAGGCAAACCTTTACCCGCTGTCCCTTTTTTCCTCGTACCAAATAAAACACATCCCTCGTCGGCAAAGAGAATACGTCATCACCAGCATTCTCCATTTGTTTCTTGATACTGCTGTTTTCGCCGATAATGATTTCTGCAATTTTTTTGCTTCTTGACGGAATAGTTGAATTAAAAGAAGAAACCGCGTAAGCATTGCTGTCTTTTAATTCAATGAGTTCTCCGCCAGTAAATATTTTTCTATCCTTATTAAGACGGATGGCGAGGTCGGGGAATATGGTCTTATTTTTACACGCTAATAATTTCGGATCAAAAGGGAACTGCTCCAACTTCCTCACCTTCCTAAAAAGCTGCTTCTGTTGAACCAGCGAGTGAAAAAAGCGGTGGATGGAGTAAATC
>JBASTK010000097.1:0-1787 GCA_049274855.1 Candidatus Sungiibacteriota bacterium
GCATTGGCATTGGTATCGCATAATGCCACAAGAGGAATACCCATCAGCCGCGCCTCATGCACCGCAGTCGTATCCTCGGTCGTATCCACGACAAACACCGCATCGGGAAGGCGCGGGAGCGTCCGCAATCCCTCAAACATCTTTTTCAGACGCACAATCTCCTCCTCCCGCATCATCCGTTCTTTCTTCGTATATTTTTCAAACTCGCCTGATGCTTTTTCTTTTTCCAATGTTTCCAAATACTCAACGCGCTTCCGGATAACCTTGAAATTAGTCAGCGTTCCGCCAATCCATCGCTCAATAAAATACGGCATAGCGGTCCGCGCTGTAATCTCAAGAATAATCTGGCGCGCCGCGGGTCTCGTGCCAACCAGCAAAACCAATCCCCCCTTAGCGACTCGTTCTTTCAGAAATGTTTCCGCACGCGCGAGCGCGGTGCGGGTCTGGGTCAGATCAATCACGGATACCGTATTACGCACGCCAAAAATATACTCCTTCATAGAGGGGTGGTCTTTTGACTTGGCGTGCCCCAAATGCACGCCTGCTTTCATCATCGCCTCCAATTCCGGAGACGGATCCAGTGCCGCCGCCTGCAAACCCGTATTTTCCGCTAATATCACTGCTTCTTCCATATAAAATAATACTACCAAATCCCCCGCCTCTATGCAAGTGATTTTCCTCTGTTGTATTTTCGCCTATCTTATGGTACACTGCGGATACTATGAAGAAAACTATTCATCTCCCTTATCATCAAGCCGCAGTGCGGTGCGCGTGTGGCAATGCTTTTACCGTGGGGTCCACCAAGCAAACGCTTGAAATTGAAATCTGCTCTGCATGCCATCCGTTCTATACCGGCGGATCAAAAATCATTGACACTGCCGGGCGCGTAGAGAAATTCAAAGCGCGGCTTGCCCATGCAAAAGCTCCAGGGCTTGCAAAAAAGAAACCTGCCAAACAGAAATAATATGGACGCTCCAAACGCGATCAGTGAGCGGCGGGAAGAACTGGAACGGCAATTAAGCGATCCGGCGGTTCTCAAAAATCCACAGAAGATAAAGGAGCTCTCTATTGAACTTTCCCGCCTTGCCAAAAGCGCGGTCGGGGGCGCCTCCCCCGCCGCAACGCAGGGTGTTATTTTGGAAATACGGGCGGGTGTCGGCGGAGAGGAAGCGGCGCTATTCGCTACACGGCTTTTTGATATGTACAGCCGCTTTGCCGCAAAACGAGGATGGCGCCTTGCTATCCTCAATGAATCTAAAAGCGAACGGAGCGGCTACAAAGAGGTCATCGCTGAAATCCGCGGCAGCGGCGTATACGATACGCTTCATTTTGAATCTGGCGTGCATCGGGTTCAGAGGATTCCAGAAACCGAAAAATCTGGCCGCGTCCACACCTCTACCGCTTCAATCGCAATACTCCCTATTGCGGCTGAAACAGATATCGCGATAAGACCGCAGGATTTAAAAATAGAATTCTTTCGCTCCTCGGGTCCTGGCGGTCAAAATGTCAACAAAGTAGAGACCGCCGTACGCATCCACTACTTACCAACCGGTCTTATCGTCACTTCACAGGATTCGCGCTCCCAGCAGAAAAATCGCGATACCGCAATGACACTCTTACGCTCGCGCCTTCTTGCGGCACAGCAGACACAGGAGGCAAAAAAAACCGCGGCTGACCGCCGCGCACAGATTGGTACCGGCGACCGATCCGAGAAGATCCGCACTTACAATTTCCCGCAAGATCGCATCACCGATCACCGCATCAAGCAATCATGGCATCATATGGAG
>JBASTK010000098.1:0-2480 GCA_049274855.1 Candidatus Sungiibacteriota bacterium
CATTCTCACCACCTCTTCGTATCGTTCCTGCAAAATAAAAAGCCCGAGTTTGTGAGAAATCAGGCGCGGGGTACCGAAACGTTGAGTATAGAAGAAATTCCAAAATCCCTGTTCCTGTAAATCGTGGATTTTTGTTTCAAAGAAGTGCGGCTCTGGCGGGTCTTTAGTCCGCACGACTATAGTAAAACGATTACCGCGCAACGCACCAACTGATAACGCACCCTTGCCCGTGGTGATGTTTTTAAGAAAAAAGTTCTGTGCCGACACCGCCGCAACAATATCCTGTCTTACTCCGCGGATACTGACTAATTGACTCGTAATCGCGCGCCTATCTTTAATCCCCGCAACGCCTATGTATTTTTTCTCAATGCCGAGTTGACGCGATAACTCCTCCACCACTTCAAGCGTATCTATGCCCATCTTCACCAAATCGCACCAAACAGTTTTACCATTTTCTACAGGGGAGTCGCTGAAAAACGGCGCGGTATCAATGGTATGCAACACGCCATCTTGCGATACTTCTTCAACAATAAAATCCTCCGGGAAAAGCTTGACATGCCCACGAATACGCGAACCAAGCACCGCAGGATCAATACCAATTCCTTGCAATGTCACATCGTCGTCAATAGCAATATTCCGGACAAACAATTCCGGATGAGCCGCCTGCTCCTGCTCAAGAAATGCCTTTTCTTTTTGCCAATCTGTTACAACAGATTCCTTTTGTTCCTCTGACATATTTTTATATTACCAAGTCCTGACAAATAAAGAAATCAGAAAAATAATAGAGCCCTGCGATCGTGTGATCGCAGGGCTCAAACTGGTGCGGGATGATAAAAAGGTGCTACTGCACCTCTTCCGCATCCCAGAGTGGCGCGTCAAACCACTCGTTGTTCAAAAGGAGCAAACATTTCGGAGCGCTATCCAAACGATGACGACAATTCATCGTGTGGACCACTTTCCCGTCTTGCTGGGGCGGATTCGCCCATACATGGACAAACCCGTATGCGGAATTTAACATCCGCGCGAGAAGCACCGCGACCTCCGTTGACGGGTTAACCGCCTGCGCTCCCCGCTCAAACACCAAGACGAGAACGAACGCCCGTAAGTTGCGGTGCGGCAAAAGGTGTACATCTCTCAACCCATACTTCTGATTGAGCTCCTGATACGCACGGCCGATCCCGACATCCGCAAGCCCGCTTGTCCCAAAAATTGGCACACCACTATCCGCAACTTCGCGGTAGCGGTATGCCTGACGATCGTGGGCTTCGGCATGTGCGACATGCTCCTGCTCGCGCCTCTGCCAGTTCACATCGCGAATGGGGATTCCTGTCGCGGCGAGTTCTTGAGCTCGCCGCTTATTGACACTAAACTTCATCAGCACCACATCCGGTGGTGGTGCCAGTGTCGCGGCTGGATGTTCGTGGCAACGACCCTCTTTTGTTGCCGCATTGCGGCAACGAGCTTTTCCAACGGTGGCGGCGGCACATGCGTATGTTGGCATGAATATACCCCTTTCTAAGGGTAAAGGTTGCAAAATGGCCCCAGACAGAGCCATCTAAAGATCATGCGTGTAATTATACACAATCCGTATAAAAAGTCAAGCCCTTGTCTATCCATCTATTCTGTATCATATTGGCAAGAGTACTCATGGAGCACCTTTATATTTTACATTCCGAGGAGGATACCCCCGTGATAGATGAAACTTGCCTGAAAGAGATTACGCTATTACCGTCGGACACCTATCGCAGAGATATGGCGAAAATACCGCCCATCGGATTCTTTAACGGGATATGGAAGACACAAGGGTTTGCAATATGCGCCCTCCAATTATCCCTACCGATGGATAAGGATCAGATTATCGGCGTACTCAACTGCTTCCGATTGCGGGAAGATGTGCTTGCGCGGATAGGCGAATTTGGCGCTCAACGCAGTCATCATCCCTTTTCATTTGATTTTATCTGCCACTTTGGGAACGACCCATCCTCATGGCCTATAACCCAGATTGAAAATCGCGGAACGAAGTGCCGTTTCTCATTGTCCGCTCTTCCTCAGCTACGGATAGAGGCGCCGACGCTCCAATATGTCCGCCTCAATAGCGGAAAAGGTGGTCAACCGTCGCTCACGGTAATCGCCGGCATCGGTCAGGATCGATTCGCAGGGAGTATGCGGCACATCGCTGAGCTGTGCGAAGATCATACTCAAGAAGCACTTGCCGAACAAGCAAAACTTTTCCAGGAACAACTCCATACACTGGAAAACCGCTTTGAGGAGGTAAGTAAAGGAAACGCCTATATGCGTGATACGATGGCGACGATTGCGAATGAAATTGACGACGAACTGTTTCGTCCCCAAAAACGCAAGCCGTGGCCGCTGGGCACGGCCAAGAAAAATATCCTGCAGAAAGCCCTAATACGCGCCGCGAATGAATTGAGGGTCGCTCTTTCCCGCGCATATGCCGCCTTGTCCTAATCCGTTATTGA
>JBASTK010000099.1:0-1898 GCA_049274855.1 Candidatus Sungiibacteriota bacterium
GAATACAGCAGGATGCACCACGCCGCCGGGGAATACTTCTATCCATCCGGATTGTTTGCAGACAGAGCATCCTTTTTGAGCGCAGTAAAGGCATTCAATGTCCATCTCAACCCCGGGCTCCACAAACGGGAAAAACCCTGCGCGCAAGCGCGTTTTGATCTTTGGCCCGAACAGTTTTTTCAGCACCGCTTCCATGATTCCCTTCAAGTCCGCGAGAGACGCTTTATTATCCACCATCATGCCATCCATCTGGGCAAACTGCATTTCATGGGAAGCATCCGTGGACTCTCTCCGGAATACGGTGCCGGGCATGATGATGCGAAACGGTGGAGAGTTTTTCTCCATATAGCGGACTTGGATCTGGGTAACCTGCGTCCGGAGCAACAGGTGAGTCATCTTTTTGGTCTTCGGAACGCTGACCATGGGATGGCGAATCCACCATGTATCCTGGCTTTCTCGCGCCGGATGCGTCTCGGGCATATTCAATGCGTCAAAATTGTAATGTTCAAGCTCCATTTCCGGCCCCTCCGCAATACCAAAACCCATAGAGATAAATATGTCTTCCAACTCCCTTCGTACTTTCGTAATCGGATGCAAATGACCTCGCAGGGGTTGAACCCCTGTACGGGTGACATCCAGCCATTCTTTTTTGAGAATGCCCTCATTGCTCGTTTGCTCCAGTGCCGCGCGTTTTTCCGCGAGCTGCTGTTCTATATCGCGGCGGAGCGTATTTGCCTGCTCGCCTGCTTGTTTGCGCTCATCGGGCGGCAGATTTTTCAGCGCGTCAAATAGCACGGCAAGCGCGCCTTTTCTGCCGAGATACTGCACGCGCAGTTTTTCCGCATCGTCCAATGTGGCGTCTTTTTGTATATCCTCCGCAAACGATGCGCGGAGGGTTTTTATTTCATTGATCATAGACGACTTCAGTATACCGTAGGATTGGCGCGAACGCAAAAAAGCGGGCGCCGGGACGCCCGCTGCCTACCTTTTTTATTATTCCTGTGCGAACGAGCACCCAAGAGCTTTTTAGATTATCAAGAAATTAATTTACCAAAATTATTTTGCTATCGCTATTTATTTTTGGTAAAGCGAATAACCGAGTATTTTGTAATTATCTCTCTATGGGCTATACTGCTCAATCCGTATTATGCCGCTTTTTTCAGCGCGGCGACGGTGTCGCGCATCTCGTCCGTGAACTCTTGCACGACTTTGTCCGCAATGCTGTCGTATTCAGGGATTTTCTCTTTGAGAAACTTTTCCACTGGTTCAAGCTCGCCTTTTTCCTGCAGGGCAAAGAGCGTGGTGCGATCATCTTCGGATAATTGTTCCAGCACTTCCACCGCAATCCGTTTGATCACGGACTCGGTCATTTTGGTAAGGAGCGCGATTTGGGCTTCTTCCGGCAATTCCTGCAGGCCGAGGCGCTCAAGGATATTTGTTTGTGTTGATGGGGACATAGAGTTATAAATTATTTAGTAAACGAGAGCGCGCGCAATAATTCTCCGACCGGTTGCTTGAGCAGGCGCGTACGCTCGGATGGACGAAGTTTGCCGAGATGTTTTTCCAGTCGTTCGGAAAGATCAAGGTATTTTTCCGCTTCTTTTAAGTCGGCAGTAAATCCGCGTCCGGTGAAATTCTCGCGGTTGATGAAGATAGAGAAATTTTTGCGCGGACCGCGATGCTCGCGGATTTCTGTGGCATGGCGGCCAAGTTCCTCAATAAATACTTTCCCTCGCATCCGTTCAATCGGCCGATATTCGTTTTTATTCAGATGTACGGCACTCAAGTTTGTGGATTCTGTTTTCACGGCAACGGCTTCTGCCGCCGCGAGTCCTGCAGGACTCGCGGCGTATTCACGGCTCGTCATAGTGTCTGGCGCATCGGGCGATGTCATAAAT
>JBASTK010000100.1:0-11518 GCA_049274855.1 Candidatus Sungiibacteriota bacterium
TTTGCGAATCACTCGGGTCAATGGATGCCGTGGGCTCGTCCATCAATAAAAGGCGCGGACTATTGAGCATGGCTTTTGCCATATGCACGCGCGACTGCTCGCCTGATGATAAAAATCCGGTTCTTACGCGGGCGAATTTTTCCAAATCGTATTCTTTGAGTAATAGTGCGATCCGTTCTCTCACGCACGGCACGCCGTAAAGCATGCCAAAAATAAAAAGATTCTGCCGCACCGTCGTATTGCCCGGCAGATGCGCATACACCGCGGAGAAATTCACTTGAGCCAAAATCTCGGCGCGGTGCCGCGCAAAATCCTTGCCAAACACTCGGATACTGCCGCCGGACGGCTCCACGATTCCTAAAATCATATCCATCGTCGTGGTCTTGCCCGCGCCATTGGGTCCTAAAAGACCCACAATTTCCCCCGCATGCACGCCAAAAGAAATACCGTCCACCGCGACGACATTTTTGTATTCTTTACGCAGATGCTCCACCTCAAGAATCTTTTCAGTATTCATACCACAAGTCATAACAAAATAAATCAATCGCTCATCTCCCCATCACATCTCCCCTACATCCCTTATTCGGGCGAATTAGGGATGTAGTCAAGAATGACTTTTATCGGCGAAGGCAGGTTTTTCCCGATACGGTACCACATCTCAAGACCGCGCTGGTCTCGCTCCACAATACCAGCGGCGGACAATTGTTGCAGATGCCGAGAAGTGGCTTTGAAAGAAAGCTTAATTACTGCGGCAATAGCACCCACCCGCGCTTCTTTCTCGCGGCGAAGATACCGGAGTATCGCAAGCCGCCTCCGATTCGCCAACGCCTTGAATATCCGTTCATATTCCTTCATGCATTGATCTTACCACAACGAAAAATCAAAATAAATACCTAAACATTACCTCCGTATCTACACCCCTTATTCGTACGAATAAGGGGTGTAGTACAAAAGAAAAGATATAAAAAAGGGGCTAGTGCACACAAAGCGACACCATCCCCATTACTACTCAATACTCCATAAGAATCCCATGCTGCATCGGAATATAATCACCGGGCTTTCTGTCTTTGTATCAAATCTTTTCCGCTTCTTTCTGCGCCTGCTGTTCTTCAGGCGTCAAGGGTCTATCCAGCAACTCCTCCACCGCCTTATCTCTTTCATCGTCTGGTTTACTGTCCGTCTTGAATATCCCTAAACTCGGCATAATACCTCTCCTTTACAAACTCTATGGTACTGACTTTATTTGTAAGAAATGGGAGCGTTGTTTACACTTCTCATTGTCATTCCCGCCCCCATTTTCATGAGGGTAAACTCCTGCGGGAATCCAGTAGGTCAATTACGGCTTTGATGTTGATTGTTCTGGATGCCCGCTCCCCGTTTTCACGAGGACAAGTTTCGCGAGCATGACATCCTTATAAGAAAAGCATAAACAACGCTGGTAATTCTTACACATTATTCAATCATAAATGCTAAAATACCGCAACGCCCGGCGGTACATCCGATTCCGGAGTAAGATAAATAACTTCCCCCGCATCATTAGATACGCCAAGCACCAACACTTCAGAAATTTCAGTTCCCATATTCTTTGGCTGAAAATTCACAACTCCAATGATATGCTTGCCGACGAGATATTCCTTTAAATAGTTTTTGTAAGCGCCACAAGAAATTTTTATTCCAATCTCACTACCAAAATCAATCGTCATTCGATATGTCGGTTTGCGCGTTTCCGCATCTTCCACTTTTATAATACGTCCCACACGAATATCCAAAGAATCAAAATTGGTAAAATCAATGATAGCTTTCATATGATTCAATTTACATTTTTTCTATATCGCTTATTCGTACGAATAAGCGATATAGATTATTCTTAAAAGTCGCAGCATAAGGGCTATGATTCGCGATAGAGGCAATATTCACAGCGGCCGGCGGCTTCGGGCTTGGGGGCGGTGACAATTTCATGAACTTTTTTGAGCGTGGACATGCCGCGGCTTGGCGAGACATCCATTTTGATCAATTGCGTTTTGAACGATGCCTGTCCCATCTCGTACGCCTGCGGCCAGAAAAAAAGCAGATAGCCGTATCCGGCAATCGCGTGCCCATTGCGCTCAAAAAGCATCCCGTATAAATCCAACTGCGTGCGATAGTGCTCATGCGTATCTTCTTTGAGCGGGTAGCCGCGGGTCTTGAAATCAAACGGCACAAATGTGCCGTCGGGTGCTACGACCAGATCATCGATTGCACCCGCCACGGTCATGTCATACTCCTGAATCTCGGTGCGAATACCGCCGCGGCCAAAATCAAACTCGCGCCACTGGCGCAGGAGCCGCGGATCATCAAATAGACGCCCCGCTATCTTGCCGTCAATCTCCGGCGGCATCTCACCGCGCGCGCGGTATCCGTCAAAATATTTTTTGAACACATTGTCCATGCCGTCCGGCAGGGACGGATAAATACCGCGAGGGCGTTTTTTGTCTTCGCGCACTTGGAGCCACAAACATCGCGGACATTCAAGAAGTGAGGAAACCCCCGATGGAGAAATTTTTATCATTGCGTCAAAATTATGAACTATGAATAAGATTTTTTATCTCGCGCAATATTTCTGCAGGCACCGGCTCGCGTTCAGGACTTTTACCCGGATACCGCCACACCGTAATAATCTTCATTTGCTTTATCCCCACACCTTCTTTGTATGCTTTACGATTTTCCCCAAAGACGGGTTGATCCCTCGAGAAGGTGTGGGGATTTATTTTTTTCTCTTTGCGCTTGGCATTTATCAGCACATACATCGCCCATATCTCCGAGTATTGCTTTCCTTCTGCGGGTTGCATGCACGCAACTGCGCCTTCCACAATACTTTCCTCAATCCGTAAAGGATAGCGGATCACGCGCTTGATACGCGATTCAGTCAGGTGATAATAACGCATCTTCATCTGCGAATGATGCGTCCAAATATATTTTTCATCACGGGTCATCATCACTGAAGTAATATCAGTATAATGGATATGCGGGGAAAAGCAAAACTGCCGCGAGCAGATGCCCGCGACAGTTTTCATTGTTGATAATCCAAATCACTTAGCAAGTTCCGCATCAATATCCTGCATCTCTTTGCCAAGATCATCCACCGGTATCGCGCCAAGCTCCTGCTCTTCACTGGAAACGGGCGACGGGGTCGGCGCTACCACCTGATCCTGGTTGGGGTTGGGTATTTCCGGCGCGTAGACGCTCGGCATTGACCCGCTAAGATACGCCGCGATCCCAATCCCCACCATAATCACGACAATCGCTATAATGACTATTTTCATTATTGACATAAAGAAAAAATTAAAAGTTATTGTGAAGGCGTGGCATTTGTCGGCGTTGAAGGAGCGGCTTTTTCTGCTACACCCTTGATCGCCGCCGTCACCTCCACGAGCGCCCGATGCGCTTCCTTCACTTTTGCGGCGGTTGACTGGACAATATCATGCACCTTGCGAAATGCCGCTTTAAGATCAGCGTCTTTTACCGCATCAGCATATTTTATTTTTGCATCAAGAAGCGCCGCATTCGCCTCGGTGATTTTCGCGTGCGCCGCCGTCAATTTATCTTGAAGTATCGCCATATCTGCGGCAGGAGCCGTGAACGCATTGAGACGATCATCCAGCCGATCCGCCACTTTCTCCAGGCGATCAATGGCGCTTTCAAATTTCTCCGTCATCTCCGCAAAAAACTTTTCAATCCGCCCCGCCCGCTCCTCGCCGATCTTTTTCTTCAATGCCTCGCGCCGCTCCGCGGCTTTTACTTGAAAATCTTCGCGCTTTTTTTTCATCTCCTCACGCAGGGTATCACGTTTTTCCTGCATTTCTTTGCGCATCGCGGCAGTTTTTTCTTTCATTTCTCCCTTCGCATCATCTTTGATCTGCACGGCCTTTGCCTTCATCTCTCCGCGCTGATCGCGCATCTCAACTGCCTTCGTCCGCGTATCCGTTTTCTGCTGGAATATCTCGTGAAATGCCGCGGATGCTACCAACGGCGCTGTCATCGCCGCGCAACTCATAATAACCGTAATATATTTTTTCATAATACTAAAATAAAAATATCTTATTAATCTCGCCTCAATAATACTACGCCGTAACAATAAAAGAGGCAATCCTATTTATCCACACCCTCTTCTCAGTCGCTCAAAGCGCCGCGATATCTTCCCACGGGAACCCCTCCCTGCCGAAATGACCATACGCCGCAGTTGCTGCATAAATCGGGCGGCGGAGATTCAGCCGCTCAATAATCGCCTTGGGGCGAAAATCAAATTTTTCTTTTACGATTACGGAGAGATCTTGGCCATCTTCTGCCTCGGCGCATACCATGAGCGGCTCGGCGCGGCCGATGGCATAAGCCACGGCAATCGTACATTCTTTTGCAAGTCCTGCGGCAACAATATTTTTTGCCGCAAATCGCGCCATATATGATGCCGAGCGATCTACTTTGGTCGGGTCTTTTCCACTAAAGCATCCACCGCCGTGCTGTACCAACCCGCCGTAGGTGTCCACGATAATTTTCCTGCCGGTAAGACCAGTGTCTGCGGCAAATCCGCCAACCACGAATTTACCGGTCGGATTGATCAGCACTTCAATACCCGCGAGATCCCCTATCACCGGAGCTATCAATTTTCTTGTCAGTATTTCTTTAATCTCTGGCTGTTCAATACTCTCCGCGTGCTGACAGGAAATCAGCACCGTCCGTATCTTGCCATTCTCCATCGTGATCTGCGACTTGCCGTCAGGTCCGAGCCATATGCATTCAGGATCGGTCTTGCGCAGATGCTCAAGCCCCTGCACGAGTTTGTGGACGAGCGCCACGGCGCGGGGCATATACTCTGGGGTCTCTGCCGTCGCATAGCCATACATAATCCCCTGATCTCCGGCGCCGCCAGTATCCACGCCTTGTGCGATATCCGGCGACTGCTGGACGATATTGGTCATAATTTGCAAATCATCTTTATACCCGAGGCCGCGATAAAAATTGCGCGCGATACGCGCCGCGTCCACCGATCCCCTGCTTGTCACCTCGCCGCCCGCAACAAAAAGTCCATGCGAGCCAAATGTCTCTACGGCAACCCGCGACATCGGGTCTTGCGCCAAATACGCATCCAAAATAGAATCCGACACAGCATCGCAAATTTTATCCGGATGCCCGCTGGTCACGCTCTCCACCGTATAGGTCTGATTATTCTTCATAAAAAATACCCCTCGCATGGGGGCTGATAAGTACATGACTATCTGCCCCACATACTTTGTGGGCTGGAATTAGCACTCCCTTGCTCTTTTTTCATTTGAGCAAGATTTGCCGGCGGATCATTGGGCCAGTTCCCTCTCCGCACTCTTGATATATTTAATTGTAAACTGACTCTACCAAGATAACGCCGACAGCGCAAGAAAGGTTTTCCATCCACCTGTCCCTATTTTTAAGACGGGGTCAATCTTTGCGCTCTGCGGTAAAACCAGTATCCTCCCCCCGCCATAATGCCGATACTCGCAAGATACCCCGTCACGAGAACAATGGGGTGGAGCGCTGTGGCATAGCGCAACAACACCTCACCAAAAGCAACCAATACAATGTTCGGCGCAATCCCCACGGGTACAAACACAACAAAGAACTTCCAAAAAGAAATGTCAGTGAGTCCCGCCGCGTATGTAACGCCTTCGGGAAACCCAAAGAATATCAAGCGCGCCTGCAGAAGCCCACGCGTTGTACCAAGATGCCGCAGAATAGCATTGATCACTCTCATCCCCGAACTGGTCACAAAATAGCGGACGATTTTTCTTCCCCACACGCGGCTGATATAAAATGCAATGGCGGTCCCCAACAGATCGCCGATAAATGTGTAGGCAAAACCGAGCCAAAACCCGAATGCAGCGCCGGCAATTGGGTAGAGAGGAGATCCGCCAAGCGGCGCGATAACCAATGTGCATGCCTTGAGGACAATCATAACAAGCGGCCCTAAAATACCTGCTTGTGCCACATGATCCCGCATAGCGCCAACATCCATTACTCGTACAAACCAATACACCCCCGCAATCGCCAATCCAAGCAAAACGATATTGAGAAGCATCTCCCGATACCCCGCCTTAATTTCAAATTTTTGGAATTGAGATTTCATATTTCTTATAGGATTTGTTGAATAATTCATTCGGCTCATCTAAGCCATAAAAAGTTATCATTTGTGTCAAAAACTCTCAATTTCAAGGTTTTTCAGGGTTTGACAGCGAAAATATGACTTTAATAAAGGACGGAATTATTCAACAACGCCTTTCTTACATCCCTTATTCGCACGAATAAGGGATGTAAGAAGGTGCGTCAGTATCCACGCTTTTTATCCACGAGGTTCGGCAAATATTCTCCTTTCAAAAACGCTTTGAGATTGAGGCAGAATCGTTCAATCGCGCGATCCATATATTTTTCCGAGAGACCGGAATGATGCGGCGTGATGATGACATTGGGCATAGCCCACAGCGGACTTGTCGGCGGGAGTGGCTCCTATTCCGTCACATCAAGTCCGGCACCCGCGATAAGTTTTTTACGAAGTGCCGCAATAAGATCTTTTTCATTTACTATAGCGCCTCGCGCGATATTAATAAGCACCGCGCTCTTTTTCATGCGGCGGAATTCAGCCATCGCGAACCAGTGATGCGTTTCTTTTGTGTAGGGCGCGGCAATCACGACAAAATCCGCTTGCGGGAGCATTTGCGACATTTTATCCGCAGTTTTCAATTCTGCCACATATTCAGGTTTATTTTTTCCTGTACGACTCACCGCAAGGACTTGACAGCCAAAAGCGTGCGCGAGCCGTGCGGCCTCGCGGCCAATGTCGCCGAACCCCGCGATCAATACAATTTTGCCGCGTAATTCCGAAATATCGTTTTTCTTCTTCCATACGCGGAGCGTTTGGTTGCGGAATGAATCATAAAATCCGCGCATGAACAAAAGCATAAATCCAATAATATGTTCCGCAATAGGCACCGCATGAATACCAGATGAATTGCTCAATATAATCGGCGACGCAACAATCTCTGGCGACAGCAGGCGATCCACGCCCGCGGAAAACGAGTGAATCCATTTAAGATTTTTTGCCCGCGCAACGAGTGGCGGGATTTGCCACGGAAAACCTGCGATCACATCTGCGTCTGCGCTATGCCGATTAATTTCAGTAGTGCTTTTTGCCACGACGATGGCGGCACGCGGCGCCGCACGCTTCAACGCGTGAATATGCGTAGGTGTAATAAAAAATGGCTGTTCCTCCCGCCTCAAAATAAGTATCTTCATAACAATTATTTTACATCATACCCCACGCGGATATTGGCGCCTTCGGCTTTTATTTTGCGGATGGCGATAGAGCCGATCTCACCGAGATTTTTGACATGCGTGCCGCCGCACGGCACGCCAAAATCATTAAACATTACCACGCGCCCGGGTTTATCACCCGGAATGATTGCTGCAGGATTTCTCGCCATGATTTTTTGCATCTCATCCGATGTCGGAAACAGAATTTTTGTCGCAATATTTTTGGCGATAAATTTCCTGCAGAGCGCCTCCAAATCGGTTTTTATTTTCTCCTTATCCAGTCCTTCCAACGAACCGTCATATTCCACATACGGCCCCTGCGGGAAATGAAATCCCTTGCCCGGTATCCACGGCAGGCCCCGCCACCGCCATATCCACGACATGACCCGCCGAATGTAAGCGGCTGTGCAATGCGCGTCGATCCGCATCCACGGATAATTCCACCTGTTCGCCAACGGCAAACATACCTGTTTCAAAATGCCCAATATGCTTGACTATGCCGTCCGTAAAACGCGTGTCCTGCACGATAAATCTCCCGACGCCGGATTCAATCGCGCCTGTATCATACGGCTGTCCCCCGCCCTGCGGATAAAAAATAGTCGCGTCCAGCATCACCACGACTTTTCCATTTTCCTCACCGACTTCCTCCACCCGCGCTTCCGCTGTCAATGCCAGAAAATCCTCCAGATACAAAAGTTTTGTTTTATCTATCATGATACTCGCTCTATTAAGTAATATGTCATTAGAAAATTGGCTCCGGCAAGGGAAGGCGCAATGCACGCGCCGCCCATAGGAGAGCCGATTTCAATTGCGCGAGTTGCAATTGCCGAAGCGTGGATCCCTCTCTTGGTAGAGGCAGATACGCGTGCGACGCCCAATAACCCGCAGCCACCGCGATCAATTCCTGCTCATCCAGCGTCATATCCCACGGAGCAGGTCCGCCTTCAGAGTACAAACTCGGCAACCATGCAATAAGATCAAGCCGCGGCGTACCTACACTCGCCCAGTTCCAGTCCACGAGGAGCGTCCGATCTCCCAAAAAACAGATATTGTCGCTCCTCACATCCATATGCACCAGCGCATCCCCGCTGAAATCAGCATCTCGCTCGGCTTTTATTAAAACCGGGAGGGCTTTTGCAAGCCACTGCGGCGATGTAATGCCCAAACCAAGGAAGCCGGACGGATCCGCGGCAACCTGTTCCCACCCGAGCTGATTTTTGAAGAAAGTTTCTAGTGGCGGCGTTCCGGACGGCGGCTTTGCCGCCGCAATCTTTTTCAATGTGTCTATAACTCTCGCAATCCGTTCTTGCGACCACGGCGGCGGCCAAAAACCCGCACTCAAGTCCTCCAAAATAAGCAGTGGACGCTCGCCATCTTCCCACGCCAAAAGTTTCGGCAAGAAATCGGCCTTTATAGCGCCATAAATCCGGTGTTCATTTCTCAACCACTGCGCCGTATCCTCATCAGTCGCCGCTTTCACAAAAACCGATGAATCGTTTTCTAACTGCACGACATACCGCTCCGCAGTCGTATATCCTTTCACAATACAATTCCAAGCAACCGGTTTGGAACCTGTGACTTTTTCAACTCTTTGTATCAATTTTTGAGATACTTGCATTTTTTATTTTTTATTTCCTTCCCGTACTACACCCCTTATTCGCACGAATAAGGGGTGTAGTACTTTATTTTAACTCACGATCCATGACATTTTTTATATTTTTTGCCAGAATTGCAAGGGCAGGGGTTGTTTCTGCCGACTTCTGGCTTGGGCGCGGCAGCGGCCGTAGCCGCGCCGCCTGAAACGGCATGCGCGGGCGGCGCGGCTACGGCCGCGCCGAACGAGATTTCCGGACGCCGCTCCTCACGCCTCTGCGGAATGTCAGAATGGATATGCGCGCTCGCTTTGAAAATTGTGCTTACCACCTGCGAACGGATTGCCGCCTGCAATTCACGAAACATCCGCAATCCTTCGTTTTTATATTCCACCAGCGGATCGCGCTGGCCATAAGCGCGCAGGCGCACCGAGTCGCGCAAATGCTCCATCTCGTCCAAATGATCCATCCACAGCGAATCAATGGAGCGGAGTAGTGTCGCCCGCGCCGCCTCGCGCATAGCATCTTCTCCTCTGGATTTTTCGCGCTCCTCGTACTGCGCCCGGCACACTTCCATCAAATAATTATTCATCCCCTCAATCTTATGAGGCCGGGCCTCGTAAGATTGATCGGCGGCGATTTCGACTAGTTTTTGATGGATATCATCGGATGATTCAGCTCCGAGGATTGATTGCGCAGTTTCAAAAATTTCCTCGGTATTCCATTCGTCTCCCGCGGTATGGAAATCAACGAGCCGCCGGATTTCCTCATCCAGCATCTCAAAAATCCGCTCACGCAGGAACGATGACTCATGCGCAAAAAGCAATTCTTTGCGCATACGATAAATCGCATCGCGCTGGCGATTCAGCACATCATCATATTCCAGCACATGCTTGCGCGCATCAAAATGAAATCCCTCTATTTTGCCTTGCGCCGATTCAATCGCGCGCGACACGATCTTATTTTGAATCGCCTCGTCTTCGGGCAAGCCGAACGCTTCCATCATCCGCTTAATCTTATCCGATCCGAATACCCGCATAAGATCATCATCCAAAGACACAAAGAATTGCGACAACCCAGAGTCGCCCTGCCTGCCCGCGCGGCCGCGTAATTGATTATCAATGCGCCGTGCTTCATGCCGCTCGGTGCCAATGACACACAGACCCCCTGCCGCGCGCACTTCTCCTGCTTCATGCGAATCCGGCTCTCCGCCTCCCAAAATAATATCCACACCCCGTCCTGCCATATTGGTCGCGACCGTCACCGCGTCGCGCCTGCCCGCCTGCGCGATGACGAGCGCTTCCTGCTCATGATTTTTCGCATTCAGCACTTGATGCTTGACACCCTCCACTTCCAGCAGGCGCGACAGCCGCTCGCTTTTCTCAATAGACACCGTGCCAATCAGCACGGGCTGGCCTGCGACAGTGCGTTCTCGCACTTCGCGCACCACCGCCTGAAATTTACCCTTTTCAGTGCGGAAAATAAGATCAGCCCTGTCCTGCCTGACCATAGGACGGTTGGTCGGGATCGTAATAACATCAAGATGATATACTTTATGAAATTCCTCGGCACTCGTCTGCGCCGTACCGGTCATGCCCGCAAGTTTTCCATACATACGAAAATAATTTTGGAAAGTGATCGTCGCAAGCGTCCGCGATTCCTGCTGAACTTGTACGCTCTCTTTTGCTTCCACCGCTTGATGCAATCCCTCGCTCCATCTGCGCCCCGGCATGAGACGACCAGTGAATTCATCCACAATAATTACCTGCCCATCCTTCACCACATAATTGCGGTCGCGGAAAAAGAGTGTGTGCGCGCGCAAAGCCGATTCCAAGTGCCGCACAAAACGAATGCCTTTTTCTTCGTAGATATTGCCCACGCCGAGCAGATGTTCTATCTTGTCAATCCCCGATCCAGTAATCGTCACCGCTTTTAATTTTTCATCTACATTATAATCAATGTTTTCTTTGAGCTGAGGTACGAGCTTAGAAAAAGTTCCATACAGCTCGCCGGACTCCGTGTCGGGTGCTGAAATAATCAAGGGAGTCCGCGCCTCGTCAATGAGAATAGAATCCACTTCGTCCACAATTGCATACGCATGGCCGCGCTGACGCAGCACGCGCGGGTCATATTCCAGATTATCGCGCAGATAATCAAAACCGAATTCATTATTGGTGCCGTAAGTAATATCTGCGGCATACGCCTCGGTACGGGTACACGGACGAAAATGATTAAGGCGCGTATCACCATGCGGATGCGAATCATCATACGCAGAATCGTAAATACCAGAAAATTCATGCGCGATCACGCCGACGGATACGCCAAGCGCCTCATAGACCGGTCCCATCCATCCGGCACCCACGCGCGAGAGATAATCATTGGGTGTTACCAAATGCGCCCCTTGACCCATCAATGAATTCAGATAAAGTGGAAGGGTCGCCACGAGCGTCTTGCCCTCGCCGGTTTTCATCTCCGCAATTTTTCCCCGATGCAGAGTGATTCCGCCAATGAGCTGGACATCAAAATGCCGCTTACGCAAGACGCGAGTCGCGGCAACCCGTACCGCGGCAAACGCCTCGGGCAGGAGCAGATCAAGCGTGTCGCCTCCGGCG
>JBASTK010000101.1:0-2046 GCA_049274855.1 Candidatus Sungiibacteriota bacterium
GAGCAATCACACCATATCATCATCAATCCCCACACCCCCTCCGGATTTCTCAAAAACCTCGCGGGGTTTGGCGCCGTCGGCAGGACCAATAACACCTCTCTGCTCCATCAAATCCAATAGACGCGCCGCTCGAGCATAGCCGATCCGTAAGCGCCTTTGTAAATATGATGCCGATGCCTTGTCCGCCTCCATAACCAGCGCGTGCGCCTCCTCGTATAGCACATCATCATCTCCCGCGTCGCTATCATCCATATCGCTCCCCTCCCCTGTCTCCGCTTTTGCAGAAAAAATATCTTCATCATGCTCCGCCACTGGCAGAGAATCGCGCAGAAATTCTACCACCCGTTTTACCTCCTGCTCCGAAACATACGCGCCTTGCAGTCGCCGTGGCCTGCCGGTATCTCCGGCAAGAAAAAGCATATCACCGTTGCCAAGCAATTTTTCAGCACCCGCGCCATCCAGAATAGTACGCGAATCAATCTGTGACGCCACTTGAAACGCGATGCGCGAGGTGATGTTTGCTTTAATCAATCCCGTAATCACCTCCACACTCGGCCGCTGGGTCGCCACGACGAGATGAATCCCGACGGCTCGCGCCATCTGCGCCAAGCGCACGATAGATGCCTCCATTTCACGCGGATACACCGACATCAGATCCGCAAGCTCATCAATAATAATAATAATATACGGCAGTGGCTCAACATCGGGTTTTTTTATTATCTGGGTATTATAGCTTATAATATCGCGCGCATGGCTTAACGAAAGCAGATCATATCGGCGATCCATTTCTTTGGCGGCCCAGCGCAATGCCTGAATTGTTTTTTTGGCATCGGTAATCACCGGCGTCAGAAGATGCGGAATATCATTATAAATAGAGAGTTCTACGCGCTTGGGATCCACAAAAATAAACCGCAGCGCATCTGGGCTATTGCGATAGAGAAGCGAGGTGACGAGTGTATGGATATTGACCGATTTGCCGGAACCCGTGGAGCCGGAGATGAGCAAATGCGGCATTTTGGCAATGTCGGCGTAGACCGGCGCGCCGGCGACATCGCGGCCAAGCGAGATCATCAGCGGATGCGGCGCGTCTTGGAACGATTTATTTTCAATAAGCGCGCGTAGTCCCACGAGCGAGATAGAGCGATTGGGAACTTCAATGCCGACGAGCGATTTCCCCGGAATCGGCGCTTCAATCCGCAGGGGGTGCGCGGCGAGCGCAAGCGATAAATCATTATTCAGTCCCATAATCCGCGAGAGCTTCACGCCCTCTGCCGGACGCAAAGTATATTGCGTGACCGTGGGACCAATAGCGACTTCACCCATCTCTACCATAATGCCGAAATTTTCCAGCGTCCGCTTAATAACATTGGCATTAGCCCTGATATCACCCGAACTTGGCGTGCCTTTGTCGCCTTGCAGGAGATCAAACGGCGGCCGTTTGTATTTGACGCGGCGCATAGCGCTTTGCTTTGGCGGCGCCAAAACATCAGCATCCTCCACCATTTCCATTAAGAACGATGTCTGCTCTGTTGATGCGGCATTTGCATCGGATCGTGAAGAAATCAGCGCGCTGGCTCTTGCAAGCAATGATGGCGGCTCTTCCGCAGAAACCGCAACCTCCGGCATTATTGGTATCTGTTCCACAGCATCCTGCTCATCATTATCATCAGCGCGTATCCTCTGCCATAATAACGGAATATTAAAAACCAAAAAAAGCGAGGCCACCAAAAATCCTACCGCAATCAGAAGTCCCGCCCAAAAATCAAAAAGTCCGAGCAAGGGATAGCTCACCGTAGCGCCGAGCGCGCCGCCATTACCCACGCCAAAAAGAATATTAAAAATGCCGAGGGAAAAAATAAGAAACAACGCGCCGCCGATCGCGGTCTCTTTAATCAGCTTGCGTTCATGAGAAAAAAGGAATGAAAATCCGACAAGCAGGAGCATAATCGGCGCGAAGAAATATCCCTTGCCGAGCAAAAAATCAAGAAAACGAAAAAGCATCGCCCCTGCCATGCCGCCCTTGCCCACATAACTCAACAGCAAAAG
>JBASTK010000102.1:0-1689 GCA_049274855.1 Candidatus Sungiibacteriota bacterium
CCCATCATGTCGCTCTCGTTCCAATATGCCGCGTAGCACTCCAACATCGTGAACTCAGGATTGTGCGTGGGGTCAATGCCCTCGTTTCGAAAGTCCTTGCCAATCTCAAACACACGCTCAAACCCGCCGACGAGCAGGCGTTTCAAATATAGCTCTTTTGCGATACGGAGATAAAGATCCATATCCAGCGCGTTGTGATGCGTGATAAAGGGCTTGGCAAGGGTGCCGCCCGGAATCGGATGCAACATCGGCGTCTCCACTTCAATAAATCCCCTGTCTTCATGAAAATCGCGGATTGCTTTGATGATCGCCGAGCGCATGACAAATCGCTCGCGCACTCCAGCATTCATCAGTAAATCCAAATACCGCCGGCGAAACCGCTCCTCCGTATCCTGCAAGCCGTGCCATTTTTCCGGCAGAGGCCTCAGCGATTTGGCAAGCATAGCCCACGATTGCACCTCCATCGTCTTCTCCTCCTTCTTCGTCAAGAAAAGTACTCCGGATATACGCACAAAATCCCCGATATCCACGGTATCGGAGAATAATTGGTATTGCTCCGCGCCCAGCACATCTTCTTTGGCATACGCTTGCATTATCCCGCTCGCGTCCGCAATATCAAAAAAGGTAGATCCGCCGTGTCCGCGCCGCGCCATCACGCGACCAGCCACGCTGATTTCTTTCTTGCTCTTGGCAAGCGCGGCAAACTTTTTCTTCACCTCCGCAGTTGCCAAAATAGCACCTGTATCCGCCGGATACGGATCCGCACCAGCAGTCCTCAGTACCTCTGCCTTTTTTATCCTATCCTCACGAATGTCTTCAAGCGCCATATCTATACATTATAAAAGCAAACCAGCACAAAAGAAAGATTGACGGACTATTTATTATATGCTGTATTAAAATAACGCAGATAATAAAAAACGGCGCGGCTGTGGCTGCGCTGTCAAAAAATAATTCCACTTCACTTATTTAATCTCCGCAATCGTATACGCCATCACGCCTGCGGGCGTATGCACATCCACTTTATCACCTACTTTTTTACTCAAAAATGCCTTACCAAGCGGCGATTCATTGGAGATTTTGCCCCTACCCGGATCTGCCTCCTCGCTCCCAAGAATCGTGTAGGTCTCGTCCCCGCGCGATGAAGACACCACCACCGTAGAGCCCACGCGCACGCTGTCGGTCTTAGTAGGTTTTTGCATCACCACGGCCTCGCGCACCCGCTCCTCCAGCTCCGCAATCCGCTGCTCCATCATCTCCTGCTCCTCCTTCGTCTCCTGATACTCGGCGTTTTCCGACAAATCGCCGAGCGATTTTGCATGCTCAAGACGCGCCGCGATTTCCTGGCGCTTTTTCGTCTTAAGCTCGTGGAGCTCCTGCTTCAATTTTTGCAAACCATCCTCCGAAAGATATTCAGCCATAACAGAACATCATATTAATCAAACCTCATAAATATGTCAAGGCAAGTTATACACACCACAGCATAAAATCCCAATGTCCAAATCCCAAGTTCCAATAAATGTCCAATGACTCAATACTCAAAAACATTTAAGAAACTAAACCTACTGCGTAAAGATTTTCGTGACGAAATTTTCAGATTTCGTGCGAGACGAAGCAAAAATTATGAAGCATATACGATGTATATGATGAATAATTTTTGTAAAGTCGTAGTACAGACGCGAGGCGTATTTC